>JAUIEA010000087.1 GCA_030429045.1 Bacteroidia bacterium
TGGCTATTCGCTGTTCGCAGAGTACGTTCGTGGCTGGCGCCCTGTGGATGTCCGTTGTTCGTTTAGCAGGTAAAAGGTAAAGGGCGAAAGGTAAAGGGACCAATACATAGGGCCGAATGCCGAATACCGAACGCCGAATGCCGAGCCTCCGAAGTGGTTGATCCTTCGATCTTCCGCTTTCCGCTTTCCGCTTTCCGACTTTGTCCTTGCTGATGGAATTCGAAATAACGCAATCACCCAATCACGAAATAACGTCTTTACTTTCCTCAAAACCTGATAACCTCCTCCACTCCAAACGGGCTGTTCGCAGTTCGCTGTTCGCAGAGTACGTTCGTGGCTGGCGCCACGTGGCTGCACGTAGTTCGTTTAGCAGGTAAAAGGTAAAGGGCGAAAGGTAAAGGGACCAATACATAGGGCCGAATGCCGAATACCGAACGCCGAATGCCGAGCCTCCGAAGTGGTTGATCCTTCGATCTTCCGCTTTCCGACTTTGTCCTTGCCTGATGGATTACGAAATAACGCCATTACTTTTCTCCTCCACTCCTCGACTCCTCCACTCCTCCCCCCCCTGCAGGAACACATGAAAACTTTTTTTCATGGAACGTAACCTTTTCCGGAGGGATCAGTATATGCATGTAAGTCTAGCGGTACAGCAATTCCCATCCCCCCCAAAAACCGCATCTCAATTAACCGATTGACGCTGTACCGACGATGCGGGATTCATTCCCATTAAACCGGCATTGACCCGGTCTGGTCAGGTATTGCCTGCGCCAGGTTCGGCGAGCCACCCAGTTCGATTATTGTCTTCATTCGAGACGGTCTTGTGCCGTTTTCGAAGCTGATCCCGCGTAAGCTGTTCCGGGTTCGGCCCAGGAAGGCTATGTGTATTCCAATTTGCTTACGAGGCTGAAAAGGGCCCCGGTGAAGCCTGGGAGAGGACTGTGTGGACGTCTAAAAGTGGAATTTTTTTTAACGCCTTTTATAGTTCACAAAAATCGGAACCATGAGATCCTTTCAAAGACTTCCAGAGGGAGTTCCAAAACCAAGCGGGTTGATCCGGACATCGGACACGACCACACGCCGTGAGCAACAGGCCTGGCCAGGATACATCGGCTGGGTGTCAACTGTATTGCTCCTGATGATCTTGCAATTACCATTGCCACGGGTAAGTGACCTTGTCGCCGCCCCGTCAAATGGTATCGCAACGACGAACGATTTGACCAATACATGGAAAGGAGGCCATCCCAAAACACCTTTCCTGCACGTGGGCAACCCAACCGGCAGGACGGGTGTGAATGCGCCTGATCGTGCAGTTCTGTTGTCGGTTTCCAAGACGGTGACCGCTTCAACAGATGCCTACCTGCGTTCACAGATCGGAGACGAATATTACAATCACGGTGGCTGTGCGTCACTGGAGATCGGTAATAACACCAATGATCTGGAGCGGGGTATCCTGTATTTTGACCTGAGTCAGATACCGGCATCTGCTGTCGTGACCTCTGCCACGCTGACGCTGTACAAGCAGTCCGGCGCGGCGATGGCTCAAAACCTTTCCGTTCACCGTGTCACTGCAGACTGGAACGAAGGTGTCGAATGTGGCGCCACCGGCCAGGTGTCCTGGATGGAGCGCGTTTCCATGACGCCCTGGGCCACTCCAGGCGGCGATTTTGATCCGGCACCCGCCGGATCTGCCAATGTCCTGGCGGGTACAGGCATCTACAACTGGACCATTACCGGTTTGGTCGCCGATTGGATCAATGGGATCCAGGCCAACCAGGGGTTGTTGGTCAAAGTCACCAACGAAGCGGGTGTGCCAATGGATGTCAACCTGTTTGGCAGTTCCGAAGCGGCCGATCCGGCTCATCGTCCGGTGCTGACAGTCGAATACGATACGCCCATCGCATGCCCGCCAGATATCTCGGTGGATTGTGCAGATGCACCTTTCCTGCCGATCGTAGCGGGTGATCCAATGGTGGACATTGATCTGCCCTGTATGCAGGTGGGACCACCGACCTATATGGATGTTTCCCTGAATCAGACCAATGACGGTTCTTGTACGGATAACCAGTTCACCATCAATCGGACATGGTCCGTTCAGGATGACTGTATGAATACCTACACCTGCCTGCAGGTGATCGAGGTGATCGATCATACACCGCCTGTGGCCAACCAGGCCCCTGGCGCATTGAACAGTGGTGTCATCCTGGATTTCGCAGATTTCCATGATGGGACAGACCATCTTCATTTATGTCCGGAGGACCTCTTCCTTCTGGTCGGCATTGATCCATTCCTTTCGTATAATGGAACCAATCTGGTCTTCAGCCATCTCAATGGGAATGAGACAGAACTGCTTCCGGCGCCCACGGCGACGGATGCCTGTGGTGATGTGACCGTGTCATTGAACTATGGGTTGTCTTCCAAGGATGCTTCAATGCTGCCTTGTACCTTGCGGGTCAATCTGGTCTGGGATCTCATGGATGCTTGTGGCAACGCCAGCACATATGAGCAGCTGATCACCATTGAGGATCGGGCGCCATTGGCGATCCATCCCAATGCCCCGAACCTGAATGCGACCATCAGTTGTACCGCGAATCCGAATCCGATGGCCTTGGGTGGTGATGTTGCCAATCCGAGTGAAGTCGATGATACGGATGTGTTCTGGGATTTTGACGCTTGTGTCGTGAATATCCCTGTCCAGCCGGAAGGCGCGCCGGTACCCGGCGACCTGGCAGGATTATACTGGATGGACAGCAGCGCACCAGGCGCCTGCCCCCAGGAAAGGACCATCACCAGAAACTGGTGGGCGGTCGACTCTTGCGGCAATGTCAGTGAGCCATATGTCCAGATCATTCAGGTGGAAGATCAAACTCCACCGGTGATCACCTGTCCAGCCAATACAACGGTGGAATGTGATGACAATATGTTGCCTGTAGCAACAGGTATGGCCACCGCTACCGATGATTGCGGAGGCACCACCATCACCTACGGGGATGTCCAGACCTCTGGTCCGGCACCGAACCTGTATACCATCAACCGCACCTGGACGGCTACAGATGATTGTGGCCTGACCAGTACATGTGTGCAGTTGATCCGCGTCAATGATGTCACCCCGCCAACCATAATATGTCCACCCGATATTGTGGTGAATACGGATGGGACGGGATTGAACCAGGAGGCCATCGATTGGGGAATTACCGTGGATAATATCACGGGCGATTGTGCCGTGTTCTTCCAGAATACCGCTCCCATCGACAACGACAATTGTGATATTGTTTCACTCGACTGGACCCTGGTCAATAATATCTACGGTCAGTCGACCGGATCTGGAAAACTGGATGGTGTTGCCATTTCACCGAATACCAATAACGTCACCTATATGGTGGTCGATGGTGGCGGGAACATGGCCATGTGCAGTTTCTCCATTACAGTAAATGACAACGAACCACCGATCATTACCGATTGTAATGACGGATTGGATCCGGTGTTGTATGCAAATGCCAATTGTGAAGCGGAAGTGCAGGACTGGACCTCGGGCATCACGGCGACAGACAACTGTTCCAGTCATTTGATGGCCACGATATCGATCAGTCAGTCACCAGCTGCCGGCACCTTCTTACCTGGTCCGGATAATGATCATATCATCACCTTTACGGTGTCGGATGTAGATCTGAATACCTCGACGTGTACGATGATCGTACATGTACAGGATACGACACCTCCGGTCGCCCAATGTGTGGATGATTATGTCCTGGTGCTGGTCAATGGTGCAGCTACCATCACACCTGTCAATATTGACCAGAACAGCACAGACAATTGCGGTATCCAGAGCCTGATGTTGGACCGGACGCAATTCACCTGTGCAGATGCAGGAGACACGATCACGGTGACCCTGACGGTCACGGACGTCGTTGGACTGACCGATACCTGTAAGACAAATATTTCCATCAAAGACCCATTGCCTCCGGTGATCACCAACTGCCATGACAATATCATGGTCGGTAATGATCCGGATGTGTGTGGTGCCAAGGTCAACTGGTCGCCTATCCAGGCCACGGATGATTGTGAGCTGGCATCAGGGATCACCATCTGGCATTGGACCACCGGTGCGACAGTGTATGGTGGAAATGACGTCAACAGTACGTTTGGCATGCCGGCCACTCCGGAAACAACGGATGATCCGTTACCCGGAACCGGCTCCAGTAAGCTCTACAATTTCGGCTTGACCCAGGTGCATATCATCGCGGTCGACGAAAGCATGAATGTTTCCGAGGTCTGCGTCTTTGACGTGATGGTCCTCGATACACAAGAACCAGAATTGATCAAATGTCCTGAAGATGTGACCATCTCCACAGAGGCCGGTGTATGTACCGGATTGGTCCCGGATCTGACGGGCGGAATGATCGCTAACGATAATTGTCCCTTGGAATTCACCCAGGATCCGGTCGCAGGCGACTCGATCGGTTTCGCTCATGGGCAGGTGTTTGACATCACGGTTTCGGCAACGGATAGTGGTGGTCATGTGATCCAATGTATCGTCAAACTGACCCTTGACGATGCGGAGGCTCCCGTGATCACAAGCTGCCCCGCCGACCTGACGGTCGATACCAACCCAGGCGTATGTTCGGGCACTGTGCCGGATCTTTCGGGTGTGTTGGATTTCCAGACAAGTGATAACTGTGTCATTACTGATACCATTCAGGTACCCAAGGCGGGCGACTTCTTTGGTGGCCAGCATGGCGATATCCAGGAAGTGACCCTGGTGGTCCACGATGTGGCAGGCAATGTCAGTGATACCTGTCGGGTGAATCTGACCCTGCGGGATGTCGAAAACCCGGTGATCGCCGTATGTCCTCCGGACGTTACGGTGCGGCCGAATGCCAATTGCAGTTTTGTACTTCCGGATTACTTTGCCGGACTGGACCTTTCTGACAATTGTACGGCAGAGGGCGACCTGGGCAAGGTCCAGTCTCCAGCTGCGGGATTCAGTTTTGGCAACGCACTTGGTGGCCAGCAGGATGTCGACCTCTTCCTTTCCGATGAGGCGGGCAATATGGATACCTGCTCCTTTACGATCACCTTGATCCCGACACCTGCACCGAATGTATCGGTGGCAGATTCAACCTATTGTAATGAAGAAACCATTGCCACGGTAACGGCTGTAGATCCATCCGGATATGCAGGTGCGACCTTCAAGTGGTTTACCAATCCCGGATTGACCATCCCGGTTCCTGCTGCGCAGATCTCCGGAGCGAACAGTCAATTCTATACGCCGAATCCGACCCTGGGTGTACAAATTGTATACGTGGTGACGATGAATGGCACCTGTAGCAGTGATCCGGTCGTGGTGAGAACCCATATCCTGGATTGTGACCTGAAGATCACGGACCCCTGTGCCTGTCGTGGAAACGAAGGGAATGCGACGACGCTCACCAATGGTCAGTTCAATGAAGTGATTCGTGTAACGGCGCCAAGCGGCCAGGTCTGGTCGATTTCTGCCGTAACCGGATTGTACCGGAATACCTCGGCTGCACCACCGGCTGCACCGATCGCCTTGATCCCGGGATTCCTGCTGACCGAGTTTCCGCAAGGGAATGGTACGAGTATCTATGAGTTACTCGGTGTCCATGTCGATGCCCTGGGATACGATCTGACCGTGACAAATGGCCTGGTGGTCGAGCAAGTGTCCAATACCTGTTATTACCCCGATCCGACGATCAGTGATCAGGTATTCGATAACTACTGCATCAACTATCCAGCTGTCCAGTTGAGTGGTACGGCGACCTACCCGACACAACCGGTGACCCCGGGTGTGAAGGAGTCGGACCGTTTTGATATCCTCAACGTTCAGGGAATCGTTGTTCAGAGCAATATCACACAATTGAATCCGGTCAGCTTGACCCCGGGCGACTATTTTATTCGCTACCGGTATAATGCTGCCAACGATCAGCCTTCTCCAGCCTTCCCGGGTTGCGTGCAGGATGTATCACAGCAATTGAAGATTTTCCCGAATCCCCCATTGGATATGAATTGCAACAACAAGGCAAATGTATCCCTGGACGAGAATGGCGTTGCCGTGATCACGGGTGATGATATCCTGGAAGGCAGCTACGGTTGCTTTGATCAGTATGTCGTGACCATCGATGGAAAATTCCAGCCGATCGTAGATTGTGGAGATGTCGGAAAGACCTTCACTGTGAAGGTAACGGATCCGATCTCCGGTAATTCCTGCTGGGGCAAGATCCTGGTAGAAGACAAACTGGCGCCCGTGCTGACCTGCGCAGACGTTACCGTGAGTTGTAACAATGATGCACTGGATCCCGGCTCGATCGGTTATCCGGATCTGTATGACAACTGCGGAGTGGACAATGTCACCCTGACCTACAGTGAAATGCCAGAAGCCCTGACCTGTGATCCGATGTATGCGGAGATCCTTCACCGGATCTGGTATGCAGTGGACAAACACAATGGCATGATGGTGACCTGTGCCCAGGATATCTTCCTGATGAAGGCGACGGTTAATGACGTTGTGTGGCCACAGAACCTGGATGATATATCACTGCCTTCACTGGCCTGTGGAAATGCAAGCACCTCTCCGGATAATACCGGAAGACCAATGATCGACGGTCAACCTGTGGGTGGATACTGCGAGCTGGTCACATCTTACCAGGACAAAGTGGTCCCGGTGTGTGACAACAGCTTTAAGGTGCTGCGGACATGGATGGTCATGGATAATTGCACAGGTGCGATGATCTCCACCGTCCAGACCATTGTGGTCTCCGACAAGATTGGCCCGACCATATCCTGTCCGACACCCAAGCAGATTGTGATCGTAGATCCCTCCTGGCAGGGATGTGGCGCAACCATCTTTGCCCCGACTGTGAATATCACGGACAACTGTACTGTGCCCACCAAGCTGACCCTGCAAACCAGTGTGCTGGCAGGTGGTGTATTGACCCAGAAGGTGGGCAATGGTGCCTATTTCAACGTGCCTTATGGCAATCATACGGTAACCTATACGGCGACAGACAATTGCGGTAATATTTCTTCCTGCAGTGTGGATGTCACCATCCAGGATACCGAGCCACCCGTAGCGGTGTGTAATGATAAGATCGTTGTTTCCCTGATCGAATCAGAGACAGTGATCTATGCCAAGACCTTTGATGATGGTAGCCACGACAATTGCAACCAGGACCTGACCTTCCATGTGCGACGCATGGATAATGCAAAATGTCCGGGTGATGATGCTACTGTATATGCCCCCTCTGTACCGTTCTATTGCTGCGACGTGACCAATGGTCCGGTAACCGTGGCCATGAAGGTCTGGGTAGATACAGACCATGATGGCATCCACGATGCCAATGAGCCAGAGAACGAATGTATGATGGAGGTTACGGTCAATGACAAGATCAAGCCGGTCATCCATTGTCCGGAAGACATCTCCGTGATGTGTTCGGAGGATCTGACCTCAACGGACCCGCAGACGACTGTCTTTACACTGACGCCGAATCAACCCATTTCTGCAGCCTATGACAATGATTATTGGTTCTCCAAAGTCGTGTCCGGACTGCCGGCAACTGGATTGATCACGGATGTGAACGTCGGAATCGAGATCGATCATGAGGTGGTCGATCAGCTGGATATCCGTCTGATCGCGCCAAATGGTATGGAGCTGATCCTCTTCAATGGAGGTGGATGTGGCAAGACCAAGGCCAATGTCAATGTTGTCTTTGATGACAGCGGCAGTGCCTTCAGTTGTGCGGGATCTCCAATAGCCATATTTGGCATCCAGAAGCCTCAAAGTGCGATCCTGTCCCTGCTGAATGGTCAGGTACCGAACGGTGAATGGAAATTCCTGGTGCGGGATAAAGTGGCTGGTGGATCAGGCCTGGTCAAGAAGCTGAGCCTGGAGATCACCTATGCTACGCCGCTGGCCTTGCAGCCATGGGCGACGGACAATGCTTCTGCATGTGGATTGATCATCGACTACGAGGATCTGGATGAAAAGGCGCAATGCGCTGAAGACCAGGAGATCCGACGTCAATGGCGAGTCGAGGATCAGTCGGGGAATACCCAGACCTGTATCCAGACCATCCGGTTGACCGATGATACCCCATTGATCGTCAACTTCCCTGAGGATGTGACCATTACGAACTGTGTCAAATTGAATGATATCCAGGCCACTGGTGAAGCTGAGCATAATGGCGATTGCGAACTGGTGGGCGTGAGCTCAGTCGATGAGATCTACGATGTCGTTCCGGATGCCTGTTACAAGATCGTCCGTACATGGACGGTCGTGGACTGGTGCAAGTTTGACCAGAACAGTACCTATACGACTGGTGGTATCGTCATTGATGCATTGGATCATGTGTGGGAAGATGATGGTGACGGATACTTCAAGTACGTCCAGGTCATCAAGGTGATCGACAATGATCCGCCTGCAGTGTTCTGTCCGAATGACTTTACGATCGAGAGTTTCTCCGAGAATTGTGACAGCAACGAGGTGAATATCACGCTGGATGCAAATGATGCGTGTACGCCGATGAACCAGTTGAAGGTAAACTGGACCATAGATGTATTTAACAATGGTTCTGTTGAGCTGAGTGGCAAGGGACTTTCCCTGAAGCAAAAGCTGCCTCTGGGCACGCACCGGGCATACTACCATGTCTCTGATGGCTGTGGCAACTATACGAATTGCGGATTCCTGTTCACTATAGTGGACAAGAAAAAGCCGACACCGATCTGTCATAATGGAATTTCTGTTGATCTCATGCCGGTGTCCGGTGAGGTGCTGGTGCCTGCAGTAGCGATGGAATCAGGAGACAGTTATGACAATTGTACTGCGTATGACAACCTAACCATTCTCGCAGAACGATTTGTGGATGTCGGTGTCAACCAGAATGCCCCGGATGCGCAAACCGTAGACAGCTTGCTGTTCACTTGTGATGATTATGAAGCGGGTAATCCTGTCTTCGTCGCCATCTGGGTGGGTGATGAGGCTGGCAACTGGGACCTGTGTGTCATGGCGGTAGATGTCCAGAACAATATGGGTGCTCCATGTGATACGACCAATCTGAACGGATCCATTTCCGGAATCATTCAAACGGAATGGGATAAGGATGTGGAAGAAGTATCCGTCAGTCTGACGGGTCAGAATGTCGCACAAACCATG
This sequence comes from Bacteroidia bacterium, assembly GCA_030429045.1. GTDB lineage: Bacteria > Bacteroidota > Bacteroidia > Chitinophagales > Saprospiraceae > JAGNXB01. The sequence continues at coordinate 9,170 of JAUIEA010000087.1, forward strand.
TCTGCAGCAAATGGCTGGTTCAGTTTTGCCAATATGGTTCCCGGTAATCATTATACCGTCGTTCCGGCAAAGGATGTCCAGGCATTAAATGGTGTTTCCACGTATGATATTCTGTTGATTCAGAAACATATTCTGGGGATCAAGCAGATCCAGACCCCGTATTGTCTGATCGCTGCGGATGTCAACAATAATGGATCTGTTTCCATTGCGGATATTATCAGTCTGCGGAAAACTTTGTTGACTGCCAGCGAACAATTCACAGATAATACCTCCTGGAGATTTGTGGATGAATCATTCATCTTTCCGAATCCGATCAACCCCTGGAAGACACCATTCCCCGAAACGGTGAAACTGAGTGTCCAGCCGGGTGTGGTGAATGCCAGCTTTGTTGGAATTAAAATCGGAGATATTAACGGCGATGCTGTAACCACCAAATTCCAGGAAGCGGAAACCCGCAACCAGGATGGCATGGTCACGTTCTGGAGTGACGAGCGAGCGCTGGTGGCAGGAGAGGAAGTGATCGTTCCATTTGAGGTCACCGAATCTGCCGGTCTGGAAGGCTTCCAGTTTACCCTGAGTTTCGATCCATCCCTGGAATTCCTGGGAATGGAGAATGGTGTCCTGAATGACAATCATATCGGTGTGCGATTTGTCGCAGACGGGTTGATCACATTCAGCTGGAATGGTGAATGGCCAGATGGTCAACGTGCATTTGGATTGCGATTTGGTGTGAAGCGTTCCGGCTTGCTGAGCCGGATGTTATCCATCCACTCGATGATCCTGAATGCGGAGGGTTATGTGAATGACGGTGCGGATATGCGTTTCACGGGTGTCGAACTGGCATTCCATGATCAGCAGAAAGTACTGGAAGAACTGGCCCTGTACCAGAATATTCCGAACCCGTTCACCGGGCATACCATGATTGGATTCCATCTGCCTTCTGAAGGTCGTGCGATCCTGTTGGTCCATGATGTCAGTGGCCGTGAAGTGTATCGCTCTGATCGTTCCTATACCAGGGGATATCAGCAGGTGGAACTTCTCGCCAGTGATCTGCCGGGTGCCGGACTGTACTATTACACCTTACAATTCAAGGGGCAACAACTCACCAGAAGGATGAGCCTGCTTGATTAAAGATTGTTGACGCAACAGGATTGAGCCTGTGCCCCGGTCGCAAATGAGTGGCCGGGGTTTTTTTATTTATTTTTCTGCCGGTCTCATTATTCCGATCAAATTATTTTTGATGAATCCTTGTGAATAAATATTTTATTTAATTCGCGTGGCTTGTAAATTAATATACTGTCCAGATGGTGGTCATCAGTGTACCATGCAGCCCATTGAATCGAATAGATCATTTACATGCATCTGGAATTATCCTTCTATGCCGGGGTCGTGCCTGATCATAATTTTTTTTATTACACTATTTATGTGGTTGATATTTTAAGATCGACTTCATCATCCGAATGAATAGACGGCTCCATTCTGGCTAGTCATATTTGCTATTTATAAACGAAATAATAACTATCGATTTGATTCGATCAGTATTTAAATAAATATCAAATCAGATCTGTCCAAAACATTTTATGTAATACAAAAAGTATACTGATTGTCAACCAAATAGATTTCAATATTCAATAAAATCCAATTGCATCCCTTGAAACATGATCGTCGCCAAACCAGGGCCTCCCAGACGCATCAAGGACCCGCCCATCAAGCAAACAATGGTCTTATTTTTTTATATGAGAACAATTAGTCTTTCAAACTGCCGCATTATTTGATTGGACATGTGATACGTCCATTGATAGTACACATAATGCAAGGTTGTCCATGATGAAAATGAACACCGATCAAATACGAGCGGCCGGGTCCTGATGTAGCAAGAATTCAAGCAATAGATGATATGAGAATGATGCCAAACAAGAACAACAAGGCCCATTTTGGCGACATGCGCTTTTGCCTTCTTTTGGCGCGTCAAAAGAAGGAGCCTCGGCGGCTTGAGCCGGGCCAGAGGTGAACGACTATAGTTAAAATTTCCCCAGGGAAGCCCCGATTGGAATACTGCAACCTGCCAAGGGCACCTTTCCGAGTATATTTTGGACAGATCTGATATCAAATGGTGGATCTATCATTGGATCGAATCAGCTGATACCTGCCGGATGTTCTGATCGTGTTGCCCTGGATGAGCAGGACAGGCCCCACCCTCTTGTCCCGGATCGAGGAGTCCCAGGGAGATGCCGACATTCGGGTGAGCCAATGAGGGTGACCCGGGGCCGGTTAGAACAGTGGGACATCCGCCGGTCTGCCGTCACGGTTGTTCGAAAAACGGGAAGTTGGCTGAGAGAGGGTACCACCTGGGGGAGATGACCTCATCCGAAATGGGCAAAGGCCCCGGGGCCGGTTGGATCGGGCCTGGTGAAGCTTTGTAGCGCTTGCACTCATAGACTGTAGAGCAGGACCTGATACCGGGGCAACCTCCGTCAGGTCACATGCGGAAGGGTTAGAAAATTTATTTTCTAATATGGTGACAATTTATGATGCATAAGATTTTGATGTCTAGTATATAATGCATGATGAAATAAAAATTATTTCTTCTTTGGGCATGACCTGATGCGCAGCAACCAATCACCCCATACATTTGTGTTCTCATCCACCGATTTATCCAGACAAGCCGAATCATCCCCGGCGTTTGGATTCTTTTTCCCAAAAACCCACACTGCGACTTTGTCGCGTTGAATAGCTATTCAAGCTGTAAGGACGAAGTTCATCTTCGGCCTGATCGCCTGGTATTATTCGACGTGGCTGACTACGGCTGTGCTGCTATTCTCATGCAGTATCAGTAAGTGCGGGGAGACGTCTGTCTTCAATCTTTATCGCAGGGTCCGTTTCGGTCACTAGAGGTGATCGTACAGGATCTGGTAGCGCACATTTTCGATCTACAAGTTTGTGTATTCAATGCCTCAGGTTCAATTGTATTGGGCCATAAGGTGCTGTATATGAGTGTTTTGTATTTTTTATTAACCTCAATTATTTACCCATGAAGCAGTTTTTTGCAAAAACACGTGTCATTTTGGTGGCACTGGTGTTGGGTGGAATGATGATGATCTCTTCTGAGGCTTCTGCCCAGACGAACGGATCATTGATCGCTCCGCCACAGCCCAACAAGAACTGGGTATCTGTTCCTAAAGCAGGACAGAGCGTTCAGGCTGAGATCAACGCGTTGACTCAGCAGTTGAATGTTTTGGTTCAGCAGCAGGCGCCAGATGCACAGATCAAGGCGGCCAAGTATCACTTGCAGTTCTACATGTTCGTCCAACAGGGATTGAACAATGGAATGCACGTATCCGAGGCTTTATTGACCGCTAAGGCAATGTACCTGGGAACAGGTGTTGCTGACGCTCCGGCGAAGAAGAAGGACCAGGTGAATGCCTGGTATAACGAAGCAGTTGTCCTGTTATCCATCTAATCCTTTTTCACGAAAGAATTGCAATCCTAATTTTCAAATTGATCCCATGATGAACAAGAAACTTAATCATCTCCTATCACTGGTGATGGTTCTTCTTTGTACCGTTGGTATGTTGTCTGCTCAGCAGATCGTAAACATGCCTACAGCTGGTAACGGAGGAACCTTCAGCAGTTTCGTTGGGGCGAACACCTTCTACAACTTCTATGATTCTGGAGGTTCTGGAGGAGTTTATAATGCCAACGCCAATGCCTGGGTAACTTTTGCTCCGCAGACAGCGGGCGCTAAGGTCCAGGCCACATTCAGTCAGTTCCAGACAGAGACCAACTTCGATGCATTGTATGTATTCGATGGCACCACGACTGGTGCACCCAAGATCGTCGGCCCTGCCGGTGCACCATTGGGAAACAACGTCTATGGAACTGGCGGTTACTGGGGAGCAGTTGCGCCTAATAACGTAGCGCCGAACGTCGTTCGTGCTACTGCAGGTAATGCCTCCGGTGCATTGACCTTTGCATTCACCGCTGATGGATCCGTCCAGCAGGCTGGATGGGCTGCAAATGTCATCCAATTCATTCCATGTAACCCTGTACCAGGACCAGCTTTGTCTGTAGGTCTGAGCCCGGGTGTCTGTATTGCCAATCTGGACGTTGCGTTGCCAGCATCATACAACCCAGCAGGTTGTATCAATGATGTTGCAAACAACCTGCGTTACATCCTGGATGCAAATCCACCGGTGAACATTCCGAAGCCGTTGCCGGCTTCTGTCCTGATCAGCAATATTCCTTCAGGAACCCACACGATCACCTGGCAGGTTTACACCGGTACAGGATCTGTTGTTGGCCAGGCGATCCAGAATCTGCAGGTGAACGATACAGAAAAGCCTGTATTGAATTGCCCATCCAATCAGATCATCAACCTGGATCCAGGACTGTGCTGTGCATATGTGAGCTGGGGTGAGGTCACTGCTACGGACAACTGTCCGTTCATCGGCCCTGCCATGTCACTGTTGCAGACATGTACGTACACCAACTACTGGACTGGTTATGCACTTGACCTGACCAACCTGGCTTCCGAGCCCATGATGGTCAATGGTGTGCAGATCCAGGCTGGTCTTGCTGGCGCACCTGCAGGTAACTACAACCTGCGTGTTTACATGCGTAGTGGTACCCAGAGTGGTAATACGGGAAGTAATGTCGGTTGGACGGAATGTGCCAATACGACCATCAACGTCACAGCTGGTTTCCCAACCAACCTGTACTTTGATATTCCATTTAACGTCACTAGCTATACCATTCCTGGTAATAGCGTATCGGGTATCTATGTTGTTGTCAACAACGGTTCAGGTACTTCAGTACGTGTAGTTGCAAACGTGAACAACACTGCACCTACATCAGATGGTACCTTGCAGATCACCCAGAACCCATCTACATGGGTGAACGGACTGTTCGGAGGTAATGCGTTTAATGAGAACCCACGTCCTTGGCTGCGTGTTGACTACCAGTTGGGTGGCGACGCTGTAGTCATTCAGACGGGTGGCCCAGTGAGTGGCAGCGAACTTTGTAAGGATGACAGTCCATGGACTGTTTCTTATGAGGTAACTGACGTTGCTGGCAACGTTGGTACATGTTCCTTCAGCATTCAGGTACTGGAGTATGCAAACCCGACCACGAAGTTGGCCTGTAACGATAACGTACAGATCTCTCTGGACGAGGATTGTGTCACCGAAGTCGGTGCTGACGACATCCTGGAAGGCGGGCCTTATGGCTGTTACGACGATTATGTTGTTACCATCTATAATGCCAACAACACACCATTGGCTTCCAGCCCGAATGTGGGTCGCCAGCAGATCGGTGGAACCTGGAAAGTGAAGGTCACTGATCCTGCAACTGGTAACAGCTGTTGGGGTCTTCTGACCGTTGAAGACAAGCTGAAGCCTGTCATGGAATGTACCAGCTTCGCAGTGAATTGCGGTGAGGACATTCCTCTTCACCCGGCACCAGCGATCTTCCAGGCGGAAGATCCACTGTTCTTCCCGATCAGCTTCCTGCCTCACGGTGGAGGTACTGCATACTCCCTGTCTGGAAATACCCAGCCAGGTGGTGTGTATTTCAACATCACCAACAACTCTGCCCAGGACCTGCAGATCACCGGTTTCGGTATCCGCTTTGGTAACCCGCAGTTTGGTCAGGTGAACCCACCTCAGACCATGCAGGTATATACAGCTCCTACCTTCGTTGGTAACGAGACGAATGCAGCTGCATGGACAAACCTCGGTCCGTATACGATCGATGCGATCCCACCATACTTTGCAAATGGTACAGGGCCACTGGCTCAGCTGCCATTGTCCAGCAACGTATTGATCCCAGCGGGTCAGACCCGCGGTTTCCACGTATGGGGTGCTACGGCTTGCCCGATCTTCAACTACTTCAATGGTACCGCTCCTGTGACCAATGGTCCGTTCACCGTCGCAGGTGGACCGGTCTCCTTTGGTCTGTTGAGCAACCTGTTCCAGGCTGGAGCTTCTTCCATGCCGAACATCTCCGTGAACTATGCTTCACAGGCTGATCCGATCCCCGTGACGGACAACTGTGATCCTCATTCTCCACTGACGGTTGAAAATGGTCACCTGAGCTATGGTGACGATATCACCAACTATACTTGTGCACAGAACAGTGATTACAGCACGTTGATCAAGCGGACGTGGGTAGCTACGGACGATTGGGGTAACACCTCGATCTGTACACAGGAGATCCGGATCAACCGTCCAACGATCGGTTCACTGGAGCTTCCTCTGAACTACAATGATATCGATGCGCCAAGCTTCGATTGTAAGGTGAACTATCCAACACCAGACGTCACTGGCGAGCCAGGCGGCGGAGGTTGCGGAAGCCTTCAGTTCGACTATTGGGATAAGGTCCTGAACGTATGTCAGGGATCTTACACCATCGTACGTACCTGGACGATCAACGATATGTGTACCGGCGAAGTTGCCACACACAATCAGACCATCAAGGTACTGGACAAGACGCCACCAAGCCTGTACTGTCCGGATGAGCATGACATCAAGTTCGGTGTCACGAAGAAGGTCGGATACCAGGATTGCACGGTACGTGTACGTCTTCCATGGATTCAGGTAGAGGATGATTGCTCCACGAGCAACAACACCAACCTGTATGTGTGGACCATTGATCCAGTTACCCAGAATGTGATCATCGTGAACACGATGGACAGCGAAGGTTACTTCAACTTTGATCTGCCTGTGAATGAAGTAGACGATTACGTCTTTACCTACACAGCGATCGACAACTGCGGCAACAAGGGCGAGTGCTCTGTTGAAGTAGAAGTTGTAGACAACCAGGGACCAGTTGTGATCTGCGAAAGCTTCCACGTTGTGGCACTGACAGACAGTGTAACAACTGTGTTTGCGACAGCATTTGACGATGGCTCATACGATGAGTGCACGATGATCACGTTCGACGCCCGTCGTGGAACGATGAACTCAAGCGGAAGCTTTGTACAGCACCCATGCAACAAGCCAGGTGACTTTGTCTATGCACCAACAGTACGTTTCTACTGCTGCGATGCACAGAGCCCAGTTCAGCTGTTTGTTGACCTGCGTGTCCGCGATGCCTTTGGCAATGCGAACAACTGTATGGTTGAAGTAGACGTAGTGGACAAGATCCGTCCGGTGATCTGGTGCCCACAGGACATCACTGTCCAGTGGGGCATGCCATACGAGCCAACGGAGAAGGACACGTTCCACGTGTGCAAGACCCCAGGCACGGTGATCAGCAATGCATATGCTGCCACGTACTATGTACCGATCGACATCACAGGTATTCCTGCTGATGCACAGATCACGGA
>JAUIEA010000238.1 GCA_030429045.1 Bacteroidia bacterium
CGACGAGATCCACAAGAGAAGAGAAGCCGGCCAACCCATTCTTGTCGGTACCACTTCTGTGGACATTTCAGAAAAACTCAGCCGGATGCTGCATATGCGCAACATCCCGCATAACGTGCTGAACGCAAAGCAACACCAACGGGAAGCTGAAGTGGTTGCCGAAGCGGGTAAAAGCGGAACTGTAACGATTGCCACCAACATGGCCGGGCGGGGTACGGATATCAAGATCGACGCAAAATCCAAGGCTGCCGGTGGACTGGCGATCATCGGAACTGAACGACATGATTCACGACGTGTAGACCGCCAGTTGCGCGGTCGTGCCGGCCGTCAGGGTGACCCTGGAAGCAGCCAGTTCTTCGTGTCCCTGGAGGATACCCTCATGCGATTGTTTCATTCGGAGCGGATCGCCAAACTAATGGACAAGATGGGCCATGAAGAGGGTGAGGTGATCCAGCATCCATGGGTGACCAAGTCTATCGAGAAGGCCCAGAAGCGACTGGAGGAGAACAACTTCGGTATCCGGAAACGCCTCCTGGAGTATGACGATGTCATGAATATACAGCGGGAAGCGATTTACCAGAAACGGACACATGCCCTGTACGGTGATCGTCTGGCCGTGGATATCCACAATATGTTTACCAGCCTCACCGAAAACCTGGTCCTCAGTCACCGGAACACCGGTGATTATGAGTCCTTCCGAACGGATACGATCCGGTTGATGGGTATCGATCCCGAACTGGATCCGGTTCGCTTTGCCGAAGCGGACACCGATGAGATCATCGAGGAATTCCGTAATCATGTCGATCGCACCTACAAATTCAAAGGCGACCGGATCCAGGAGGTGTTGATGCCCGTGGTCAAACAGGTGTATGAAAATGAGGGATCCCGATACAAACGGATCGCGATACCATTCACCGATGGCAGTACCCACCCCTTAGCGGTCAGCGCCGATCTGAAGAATGCCGTGGCCAGCAATGGCAAGTCCCTGATGACGGAGATAGAAAAAACCGTTACCCTCGCCCTGCTGGATGATCAGTGGAAAGAACACCTTCGTTCCATGGATGAACTGAAGGATTCGGTCCAGTCTGCATCCTTCGAACAGAAGGACCCCCTGGTCATCTACAAGATGGAGGCCTACAATCTATTCGAACAATTGATCTATCAGATCAATGAAAAGGTTTCCTCCTACCTGTTGCGGGGTACCATTGTGTTCCAGGACGGAAGCACGCTGGAAGCCGCACGGGTGCAGCGGACGGATCTGAGCAAAACCAAAGCTTCCCGAGCTGCTGAACAGGAGGCAGAACGGGTAAAATCAGCAGCGGCCAGTGCCGGAAAGGGAGCTTCCAAGCCGGAGACCTTTGTCCGGACAGATAAAAAGATCGGCCGGAACGATCCCTGCCCCTGTGGCAGTGGCAAGAAGTATAAACAATGCCATGGCTAATCGGGGAGAGCCGGTGGGAATCCCTATTTTTGACCTATGGAGCGTGAAGTACTAGCCGGGAGCCTGGAGTCCACATTATTGAAGCCGGAAACGACCCTGGAACAGATCCAGCAGTTGTGTGATGAGGCGATCGAGCTGAAACTGGGTGGCGTCTGCGTTCCGCCCTACTTTGTCAAGGAAGCTCGCCGGCGCCTGGAAGGAAAGCCACCGATCGTAGTATCTGTGGTCGGTTTTCCGCTCGGCTACAGCGGCACATCAGGAAAGGCCGAGGAAATCAGGAAATTGGTGAATGACGGTGTCGATGAGGTGGATGTGGTCATCAATATCACCGCTGTCAAGGATGCCAACTGGACCTTCCTGGAGAACGATCTGATGTCTCTGGCCCAGATCAGTCACCTCAAGAATACGCCCATCAAGCTGATCATCGAAATGGGGATGATGAATCCGGATGAAGTCCGACAGATCTGCACCATTGCCGAACGCAGCAAGATCGATTTTATCAAGACCAGTACAGGGATGCTGGCTCCAGGGCCCAGCAAGGAGGACATTGCCTTTTTGCGCAGCATTCTGGATCCTTCTACCCGGATCAAAGCCAGTGCAGGCATTCGCACCGCAGAAAAAGCGATGGCCCTGATCAGGGCAGGTGCAGATCGCATCGGGACCAGTTCTGCCGGCAAGATCATGGCCGAGTGGAAAGACTGATCTGTTTGGATCCGCACCAGCGGTATCGGATACCTGCTTTACAGGAAGAAGTCCCGCTCTAGGACAATTGTGGTATGCGCCGTCGGCACACACCGGCGAGGAAGAGACCAACACCGAGTGGCAAGGCAATGGAGATCACAAACAGGGCTTCATGATAATACGGCATGAACCCGAGGGCCATCCAGAAGAGTGTACCCTGGAGAAACAGCAGAAATTCACTTCCTGTAAAACCGACGATCAGTATGAAAAGACCAAGGGGTGCCAGCCGGTTCGTCCAGGTGACCATCTCGTTGCGTATGGCCAGTGAAAGCATCAGCATGGTCAGGCTGCCCAGGGTGATCAGATGGATGAATCCAATGACAAAATTTCGAATCGTATAGGCCATTTCAGCCACCACGGGCAGGATGACGAGTGCCTGGACCAGCAGCTTGCCCAGGAAGCTGACCAGGGCCAATAGCAGCAGCCGCCTGGACCAGGGGGACCAGTCTTGCAATGGTAGCCGGGAATGGATCAGAAATCGAACAAACAAGATCAGTGCGATCGTCTGAATG
>JAUIEA010000239.1 GCA_030429045.1 Bacteroidia bacterium
AATCTCCTGGATGCGATCTCACGTGGGACGACGGACGGCTTGAAACTGGCCATCAATGTCGGTGCCATGCTGCTGGTGTTTACGGCTTTGATCTATATGGCCAATGAGATGCTTTCCGGCTCGATCGGTGAGTGGACCGGATGGAATGAACGGATCAAAGTTGCTACAAGTGGTCGTTTTGAAGGCTTTACTTTCACCTATGTGCTGGGTCTCCTGTTTGCACCTGTGGCCTGGATCCTGGGCACGCCCAATCAGGATATTCTGGTCATAGGCCAGCTCCTGGGCCAAAAGACGGTTTTGAACGAATTCTTCGCCTATGCGGAGTTGAAAACATTGCGGGATGCCGGTATCACACTCCATCCCAAATCATTGATCATTGCGACCTACGCCTTGTGCGGTTTTTCCAATTTTGCTTCCATCGGTATCCAGATCGGAGGGATCGGCGTGCTGGCACCCGGGCAGCGAAAGGCATTGACGGAGTTGGGACTCCTGGCACTGATCGGGGGGACGATCGCCTGTTTTATGACGGCATGTGTGGCCGGTTTCCTGGTCTTATAGGCGCGCCCGGATTCGCTTGACCTGACGGATATGATGCCGGATATGCCAGGTGAAAAACCAGAACATTCCATCGAGATCCATCCGACCGACAATCGGATGTTTATAAACCATTCCTGTCGTTGCTTCTGCAGGTAATTTCTGAATAAACCCGATCAGTTCTTCCTGGTTGGCGATCAGGCCCACAAGTGTTTCCTGAATATCTTCCTTTTTGGAGAACTGGGACGTCGAGACGATTGCCGGAGCCTTGTACTTGAAAGGGCTGGCCAGGTAGAGATAGAGCATTGCCTTCCGAATCGGGTAGCCGATATCACGTTTGGGAATCCGGGAAGGGTCCAGGGTCTTTTTCTTCAGATACTGCAGGGACAACTGTTCGGACAGGGCCAGGTGTTGAATGACATGCTGGATGGACCATCCCCCACTCGACGGTGTCCTGGTCACCTGGGCATCAGACAGGTCAGTCAATTGCAGTCGCAGGGTATCCCAGGCGTGTTGCCAGGCCTTGTATGTCTTCGGTTGCGGTCGTGTGGTGTTGGTCATCCGTCTGTTTTTGATCAATTTTTCATCGGTTCCGGAACAACTTATTCACGCCCGGGTTACATCCTTGAAAATATACAAAATATCAACATGGAATATCGGTATTTGGGCCGTTCAGGCTTACAAGTGAGTGCATTGTCTCTGGGTAGTTGGCTGACCTTCGGGAAGCAGATCGAGGACGGAACGGCAGAACGGTTGATGGCGATCGCCTACGAGCAGGGGGTCAATTTCTTTGATAATGCTGAAATCTATGCCCGGGGCCAGTCTGAAGTTGTCATGGGCAACATCCTTCATAAGATGAATTGGGACCGCAGCAGTTACCTGGTCTCTTCCAAGGTATTTTTTGGCGATGGGGGCAAGTTGCCCAATCAGACGGGATTGAATCGAAAGCATGTCATTGAAGCCTGTCATGCCGCCCTTCGTCGCCTGCAGGTCGATTACCTGGATCTCTTCTTTTGTCACCGCCCCGACAAGAATACACCAATTGAAGAGACTGTCCGGACGATGAACCATCTGATCGAGCAGGGTAAGATCCTGTATTGGGGTACATCCGAGTGGTCTGCGCAGGAAATCACAGAAGCGCACATGGTGGCCCGGGAACATCATCTCATTGGGCCTGTCATGGAGCAGCCCCAGTACAATCTCTTTCATCGTGAAAAGGTGGAAAACGAATACAGTCAGTTGTATAAAACGGTTGGACTTGGTACGACTATATGGTCGCCCCTGGGTAGTGGCGTACTAACCGGCAAGTATCTGGACCGGTTTCCGGAAGGCACTCGCCTGGGCATGGAGGGGCTGGAGTGGCTAAAGGAGCGCAGCATGGATGAAGCGAAACTGACGAAAGTGAGAGCGCTGGCTCATCTTGCCGATGAGCTGGGGGTGTCCCTGCCCCGACTAGCGATCGCCTGGTGTTTGAAAAATCCCGATGTCTCCACGGTGATCCTGGGTGCCAGCCGACCGGAGCAACTGGAGGAAACGCTGACATCCCTTGAGGTGGTCGACAAGCTCTCCTCCGAGGTCATGGAAAATATAGAAGGGATCGTGAAGAACAAACCTGTGCCACCGGCATTTTAAGACTATAAAAAAAAGGCGCTGAGCAATCAGCGCCTTTTTAGTCAGACCAGTTCAGGTTGTTGGATCGGAACGATCCAGTTATGTCGATCCACCAGGCGTCCGGATCGAATGCCGTTGATCTCCTTTTTGACCATCTCACCGATATGGCGGTCTTCCATATCCGGTAGTTCCATGATCAGATCACCGTATTTGATGCGAGACACGTGGGCGACTACAGCTGCTGTTCCGGCACCAAAGGCTTCCTGGAATGTTCCGGCCTTGTGTGCTTCTACGATCTCGTCAATGGAGATCCGTCGTTCTTCAACCTCAATTCCTTTTTCCCGGAGGATCGTGATGATACTGTCGCGGGTAATGCCCTTGAGTATCGTTCCCAGGGTTGCCGGCGTGATGACCTTTCCGTCGATGACAAAGAAGATGTTCATTGTACCGACTTCCTGGGTGTATTTGAACTCCTTGGCATCCAGCCATAATACCTGATCATATCCCTGTTCCTGGGCTTTCATGGCAGGAAGGAG
>JAUIEA010000240.1 GCA_030429045.1 Bacteroidia bacterium
CCTGCCTCCTTCCAGCTTGGGTAACGGTCAGAAAGTAGTATCCGGTCTGCGCGTCCGGTAGCGGGATTTGTAATCGATCCCCGGCAAAGGCACCGACCTTCACCTCACGACTCAGGATCAACTGACCACGCGGATCCAGCATCGAAATATAAATGGGTGCCGATCCACCCTCTCCGATGCATTCCAGTATCACCACAGAATGAACAGGATTCTCTGCTATCCGCCAGGACTGCATAGATCGCGATGGTTCCTGTACAGCGGTATTTATCGGGGCCAGCAGGTCTTCTAGTGACACGGTATACATCGAACGTGCATGTGTCCCGATCACCAATGTCTGTGAGCCCACCTGGTATTTCATATCGTACACGGGCAGGGCAGGCATGCCCGTTCCGAATGGATACCAATGGATACCACCATCTACTGTACCATAAACACCGGCGTCGGTGCCCACCAGGATAAGGGAATCTCCAGTCTGTGGGATGACCACAAAGGTGTTGACACCCAATGGCGGTAGGTCACCCGACAGATCCTGCCAGGTGTTTCCAGCATCATCAGAGCGATGAAAATGAGAAATAAATTCATTGTACCGATAACCGGAGTGACTGACAAAAATGCGATTTTGATCTTCTGAACTTCCTTGACATGATGTAACATAGCGCTCTGGCAATCCAGGAGTTATATCTTTCCAATTCTGTCCATCATCCTGGGTGATCCACAGATGCCCGTCGCCGGTTCCAGCCAGAACTGTTCCCTGTACCAGGGGGCTCTCGCCCATCGCAGTGATCACATGTGTTCCCGGATGATACTGTTTGACGGTATCCGTAAGTTTTCCGCTGATGGCCTCCCAGGCGGCATTGAAGTGATCCAGATTCCGATAAACCCGGTTTGTCCCATGATACATGGGATAAGGGGGATGTGCCGAAATGAAGTAGGGAGCATCCCACCCGACCCGGTCATTGGGATCGATGCCGTTGGTGAAGTCATCCCAGTTTTCACCTCCATCTGCAGAAACGACCAGACTGCCCCCCTGCCACTCTGCATAGATCAGATCCACAAATACAGGATGGAACGCGGGTTGAAATCCATCTGCACCATAAACCCGCTCCCAGCTAGCCGGGTCATCCCACCCTTTCACGGTGCCATTATCCTGCAAGCCCCCGGACAGCTGTCCCGGATCATGCGGGTTCAGGGCGATCCTGTAAAACTGCGAAGCCGGAAATTCATCCAGGTCCTCCCAGCTTGTCCCTCCATCCCAACTGGTATAGGCACCTCCATCCGTAGCCAGATCGACCCTGCCATTGGGATGAAATGTGAGATCGTGTTTGTCGGCATGGACGTTAAACACCCACCAGGAGGGTGTGGACCGAAACCAGTTCATGCCACCGTCCAACGTCCGCCAGAGATCGACACCCAGAATAAAGATGTCATTGGCATCCTTCGGATTGACGGCAATTTTGCCAAAATACCACCCGAAGCCACCCAGGGCATTTCCGGGCAGACCATTCAAGTCCTGATCTGTCGGTACTTCCTCCCAGCTGGCCCCATTGTCTGCACTTTTATAGACACCTCTGACATTCTGGTTTGTCCCGACAAACAGAACGAAAACATGCCCCTGTGACCAGGCCAGGCCAGAGCGGGACAGCGGCTCATCCGGCAGGTCATTTTGCAGAACCGACCAGGTATCCCCATGATCTGTGGACCGATACACCCTGGAAAGATTACCATTAACGATGGATTCTGCCTGGTTGCGTACCCGATGCCACCCGCAGGCAAATACAGTCGAAGGGTTATCCGGATTAATCAGGATATCGGTCACCCCGGCCTCATCAGACAATTGCAGGATCTGCTCCCAATTCTCGCCGCCATCATAAGACCTGTAGAGGCCCCGCTCTAGTCCGCGACGCATGGGAATACCCATGCTGGAGACGTACAGGGTATCCGGATGATCCGGATGGATCTCCATATCGGAGAGAATGCCGGCATCTTCCAGTCCGATCGGGGTCCAGCTCTCGCCATAGTCCTCACTGCGGTACAACCCCTGCCCCAGGAAGACATAGCTTGAGATATTCGGATCGCCGGTACCCGCATAGATGATGGCCGGATTCACCGGATGGATCTTGATAAACGAGATGCTCAGTGTCGACTGGTCATCAAAAACCGGATACCAGCTGGCACCCCCATCCTGACTCTTGAACAGGCCCCCGGCTGTCAGTCCGGAGAAGATCATATTGGAATCTTCCGGATGACGGATGAGCGCATTCACCCGGCCTCCGATATTATCAGGTCCCCGATTGACAAAGGGTGAATCAAATCCGTAGGGGGCATCATTCCGCTGGGTCGCCCGGTCCCTGGCCATGGCCCTCGCCTGCAGGAATCCTTCTGCCCCACCATCCATGTTGGGAAAGTTGCGCAGGAGATAATACTCTTCAAACGGCTTTAAGGTCGTGCTCGATCGCTCATCAGATGTCTTGCAGCTATAGAAGAGGAAGGCGATGAGGACTGGTACAAGGTATTTCATAGGGCAGTTGGATTGAACTGTACGCCGACTCAGTCGACAATGCCATTCAGATAATTTCGCAGTTCCAGGGCTTGCTGGGGTTTGATCCGACCACTGAGGATCAGGCGCAATTCCCTCCGTTTCATCGCATCCTGATACAGGTTTTCTTCCTGTGAGGTCAGG
>JAUIEA010000088.1 GCA_030429045.1 Bacteroidia bacterium
GGCATGTCGTGAAATGAGGGGTAAATTTACCAAAAATCAGCGCCTCTTCGAACCGGCAGGCCATCTGGCGTTTGTTATCTTTGCCCTCCTTAGATACCGGCTATGCAGGATGAGTGGTTTTCGCGCTGGTTTGATTCCCCATACTATCATTTGTTGTATCAACATCACAATGATGATGAGGCCAGGG
This sequence comes from Bacteroidia bacterium, assembly GCA_030429045.1. Classification (GTDB taxonomy): domain Bacteria; phylum Bacteroidota; class Bacteroidia; order Chitinophagales; family Saprospiraceae; genus JAGNXB01. The sequence continues at coordinate 188 of JAUIEA010000088.1, forward strand.
TGTTTATAGATAATCTCTTTCAGTTCCTTCAACCTCCACCCGGGGCGAGGATGCTGGATCTGGCCTGTGGGAAGGGACGTCACGCCCTCTATATGTCCGAGAAGGGCTATGACGTCACGGGACTGGATATCTCCCCGTCCAGTATTTCATTTGCCCGGGAGTTTGAACATGAAGGGCTTTCCTTCTTTCAACACGATATGCGAAAGCCCTTTCGCATGAACTACTTCGACTTCATCTTCAATTTCTTCACCTCTTTCGGGTATTTTGAAACAGAAGCGGAACATGCCCAAACCTTGAAGAATGTCCGCCTGGGCCTCCGCCCTGATGGTATTTTTGTCCTCGATTTTCTGAATGCCCGCAAAGTGGCCCGGGAGCTGATCCGTGAAGAGGTCAAGATCCTGAACGGGATCACCTTTTCTATCAATCGCTCTGTCCGGGATAATGTCATCCTGAAGCAGATCAATCTGTCCGACAGCGGCCAGGATTACAATTTTGAAGAAAAGGTCAAAGCCTTTGATCTGCAAACACTGACCAGATTATGTGCAAGTGCAGGATTGGAAATTTACCAGACCTTTGGAAATTACCAGCTGGATCAGTTTCATGAAGATCAATCTGATCGGTTGATCCTTCTCGGACGGAAAATGAAAGCCTAGTGCCATGATGGAGTCCCTCTTATCACTGGATCAACAACTTTTCTTTGCCATCCATCTCGGCTGGGCCAATGATGTCCTGGATGTTGTCGCACCCTTGTTGAGAAACAAGCTGTTCTGGATCCCGCTGTATGTGTTTGTGTTGAGTTATATCTGGTATAACCAACGAGCCTATTTCACCGGATTTCTACTGGCCATTGCCCTCCTGGTCACAGTTTCCGATACCATGAGCAGCAAGGTGTTCAAACCGACATTTGAGCGGCTTCGGCCCTGCAATACACCCGGTATCAGGGAGGAGATCCGTCCACTGGTGGGCTGCGGTAGCGGATTCAGTTTTACGTCCTCGCATGCCACCAATCATTTCGCACTGGCCATCTTTATGATGGGCACGTTCAACCGGCGTCAGCGGAGACTGAAGTGGCTGTGGCTGATCTGGGCGTCAGCGATCTCCCTGAGCCAGGTTTACGTAGGGGTTCATTTTCCCCTGGATATCTTGTGCGGCGCTCTGCTCGGTGCCGGTATCGGATGGCTGACTGTCCGGGCATACCGTTACTATACCCTTCATATTCGTCAACTTCCCTTATGAATCCGTTGGAATATAGTATCCTCTTCTTTGCGGTCATTCTCGGCGGAGTGATCGCAGTGCTGTCACCCAAGTATCAGAAACATCAGGTCAGTATCATCCTCGCCTTTGCAGCTGCGTACCTGTTGGGGATCATTGCGACGCATCTGCTACCCGGTGTCTTCTATCCGGAAACCGGCAGTCAGGCCGGGTTATTTCTCCTGGGTGGGTTCCTGATCCAACTGCTTTTGGAAAATCTGTCCCAGGGTATCGAACACGGGCATTTTCACAAGGAAAAGACCCACGGGGGGCAATTCTATGCGATCCTGCTAGGTCTGTGTCTCCATGCCATCCTGGAAGGATTGCCCCTGAGTGGCTACCAGGAACTCAGTGATCATGGCCATCATCATCATACCGACTTCAATCATTTCCTGGCGGGTATTGCCATCCATCATATCCCGGCAGCCTATGTACTGGCCCTGCTGATGAAGACGCACCTGTTTCCACGAAGTCGATTCTGGCTGGTCTTGTTGCTCTTCGCCATCATGACACGGCGCCTGGCTGGGCGAACACTTGTTGCTGGATGTGGCGATGGTCAGAAATACCATGGCCCTGGTGATCGGTTCTCTCCTGCACATCGCCACGACCATCCTGTTCGAGACCGAACAGGGTCACTATCATCGGGTGAGCCGCTGGAAATTGTTGGCCATTCTGGCGGGTATCGGATTATCCCTGATCAGTATCTGACCAGTGGGGGAGTGATACCAGACCCTGGTATACCAGATGCACCGGAAGGCCAACAACATTGGGATAGCTTCCTACCAGCCGGGTGATCTTGCATAAGCCGATCCATTCCTGGATCCCGTAACCACCAGCCTTGTCAAAAGGCCTGGCCTGTTCAACATATCCTTGAATTTCTGCCTGACTCAAGGGAGCCATGGTCACTTCCGTGAGGGCGGTCCCCGACCAGTACTTGTCTTCATGGATCATACAGATGCCGGTCATGACCTCATGGGTACAACCCGAGAGGGCGGTCAGGTGCCGTATGGCTTCCTCTGAAGTAGCGGGTTTGTCCAGTATGCGTCCCTCATGAATAACGACGCTGTCGGCAGTCAGCAGGATCTCGCCTTTTTCGAGCAATGCTTTTCCTACCCGTGCCTTGTGTCTGGCCAGGTATTCGGCAGCCGCATAGACGGAGATGTCCTCGGGAAGTCGTTCATCCGCGTGTGTGACGGCCACTCTGAACACAAATCCAGCCTGCTCCAGCAGTTCTTTTCGACGGGGGGAGCCGGAAGCCAGTAAAAGCGGGTAGGGTTGCCATGTATTCATGCTATAAAGATAAAACTGCCAACAAACCGATCAAGAGGACCCACTTTGCTCCCCGGCTGACCTGATGAAACGCCTCCTGGCCCTGTGCAGACTGGAGGAGCCAGATCATGCGGATCAGAAGCACGGTCGCCAGTAACAAACACCCCTGGCTAAGCCCACCAAAAGGCATCCAGATGATTGCCAGGCCCATCATGCCTACCGCGAAGACGCCGATAATGGTTGCTCGCAGTCGGGCAGCTTCCAGCCCATGTCGGACGACACCGGTATGCCATTTGGTTAGCAGGTCGCCCTCCAGATCTTCCATGTCCTTGACGATCTCTCGGAACAGGGAGATCAGGAATGCCAGTACGGAAAACCCGGCAAAGATGCTGATGAGTCGCTGCCAGTCTGCCGGCTGCAGTGCGCTCAACCAGGTGAGGTCGGCCAGGATCAGGACCCAATGAAGGGATGCGCTCAACAGGGCGACCCAGAGATTGCCCCACCATCCAGCACCTTTCAGATAGACCGAATAGATTACCAGGCTGCCGGTGATGAGCGGATACAGCGGCAACCATTGCCATTGACCCAATTCCCAGGCCACCCAGATGGCAAGCAGCAGCCCTGCCAGGCTGGTCAGGGTAAACAAGATCATGGCTGACAACGGGGCTATCCGCTGGTAGTCAAGGTGTCGACCGGGCCTGTTGATGGCATCGGTCCGCCGGTCGAAATGATCATTGATCAAATAGCCGGAGGCAGTGATACACAGGGCGGTCAACACAAAAGCCAGAAAGGGATATCCATCCAGGAGGAGGGTATGGTCGGGGTGTTCAAAAGATCTGAGGACCAGGTGAAAGACCAAAAGGCACCCCGCGACCATGATCAGGTTTTGCCACCGGAGGATCCGGAAGAACGCGATCAGCGAAGGGGTCAGGCGTAGGGCCATTTTTTTTGGATCCGCAACGTTTTTTCGATGACATCACGCACACAACCATCACCGCCGGCAAAGGGTGAAATATAGGCACAGATGCGCTGTATTTCGGGAATGGCATCTGCGGGACATGCGGGAATACCTACCTGGGGCATGACCTCCATATCGGGATAGTCATCTCCCATATACAGGATGGTTTGAGGATCAATTCCCGCGGATTGAATATGTTCCTGGAAAACCGGGCCTTTCGATTGAATTCCTGAGTAGATCGGTGATACACCCAGTAATTGAAGACGTTTTTCGACTCCCAGTGAACTTCCACCGGTGATCACACCAATGGGATAGCCCAGTTTGACAGCCAGTTTCATGGCAAAACCGTCGCGGGTGCTCATCCGTCTCAGGAATTCACCGGATTCAGTGACCAGTAGTGACCCATCCGTCATGACCCCATCGACATCAAAATAAAAGGCTTTGACCTGATGAAAGAATTCCAGGGTGTGTTTCATGATGGATTATTGTCTCGCCATTCGTAGACCCATTTGGCCTGGATCTGTTCCAGATGGCCTTCATTGGCTCCTTCTCTGGTGCCTTCAAATTGTGGGATCTCCAGGATCCAGTCGAGTAGATCTGTAAACCTGATCCGGTAGATACGCCCTTCATTGAATTCCGAACCAAAGCGTTCGTACAATTTCATGGCGATATCCTCGTGATCGCTCCAGGTAATGGGAAGATCTTCCAAATCTTGAAATGACATGTATTGACGGTTGTGGTTGACGATAGGATGGGAGGGATCAATGCTCGTGGCCGATGATCCTGGATTGATCTGGAATCGTAACAGTCACCTCGGCAGCGTCATCCAGGATGATACACTGACATCCCAACCGGGATTCCAGGCGCGGGTTGATGGCCCGGTCAATGAAGTCTTCTTCCTTATCGGAGATCTCTTCGAGGAACTCTTCTCCGGATTCAATATAGACATGACAGGTGCTGCAGGCGCAGACCCCTCCGCAGTTGTGATTGAGGTGAATATCATGATCTTCAGTGATCTCCAAAATAGAATAGCCCTCTTTGGCGTTTTCTACTTCCACGGTAGGGAGAGCCGGATCTTCGAAATGAAACGTGATTTTGGCCATCTGGCAAAGGTTGGTTGTTCGGTTTAACACGCAAGTTGGGACTTTGTTCCGGAACCATACCTATCCAGGGGCAATAAAAAAACCCCCCTCTGCGAACAGAAGGAGGCCATCCCAAAAACCAATTACTCTTGACTGTGCCTCTCGGACAGTAGATGATTCTTGTGAAGGGCCGTGCACAGGCACGACCAGCGAGGAAATTCCTCGTCCAACATGTTCGGCAAACTATAGGGAAATAAACCCGTGGACGCAACGTCCCGGGCAGAGAAAAGACATGTTCATGGGACTATAACTTGCCGCCGGATCACCGGTTATAAAATGATCGGTTAAAGGGATTAATCAGATTGGGATAAATCGGGATTATAATCTGTGATTCCGCTGATTTCTCATTGGAACCGCTACAAAAATAGAGGATTTGGATGGGTCGTCGCCTACCTTAAACAGGTTATTTATTGGATGACGATCCATCCTCATGTGTTTGTCCGTAGCATCCATACCATTACAGGTTTGGATTCCTCTATATCTCAAATTATGCGATAAATATTTATATTAATTAATTAAATAAAGGAGAATCGGGCTCAGAACAGACCGGAGATCTCCCCATCGTCGCTGATATCGATAGCTTCTGCAGAAGGGATCGGTGGCAACCCCGGCATCCGCATCATATCACCGGTGATCGGAACAACAAATCCCGCTCCGGCGGCAATTTCGATCTCCCGGACAGTAATCGTAAATCCGGTCGGACGTCCCAGCAGATCCGGGTTGTCTGACAGCGACTTCTGGGTCTTGGCCATGCAGATGGGCAGCCCACTGAGTCCCAGGCGGTCAATGCGGCGAAGGTCCAGGCGGGCCTTGGAGGTGAATTCCACACCATCGGCACCGTAGATCGTCCTGGATACGTGCTGGATCTTTTCCTCAATCGACATATCCAGTGGATAGATGGGCGTAAACTGTGCGGGTGCCTTCGGGATCGCTTCCAGGACCGCTTCAGCCAGGGCTTCTGCGCCAGCACCACCGTCGCCCCAGGCGGTTACCGTTTCAGCACGTACACCGGAGGCCTTGCAGTGAGCCTTGACCACTTCGATCTCTTCGTCCGTATCCGTCGGGAAGCGATTGATCGCAACAACAGCAGGCAATCCGAAATGGCCGATGTTTTCCAGATGCTTCATCAGGTTGGGCAATCCCTTTTCTACGGCCCCGGCATCTGGCGTGGTCAGTTCTTTCAGATCTGCTCCCCCGTGATATTTCAAGGCCCGGATGGTTGCAACCAGGACCACAGTCCTGGGGCTTAACCCTGCCTGACGGCATTTGATGTCCAGAAACTTCTCTGCACCCAGATCAGCCCCAAAACCGGCCTCGGTGACCACATAATCTGCCAGGGTCAGCCCCATGCGCGTGGCGACAATGGTATTGGTACCCTGGGCAATATTGGCAAAGGGACCACCGTGAATGATAGCCGGATTGCCTTCGATGGTCTGGACCAGGTTGGGCTTGATAGCATCCTTCATCAGGGCCGCCATGGCGCCAGGTGCATTCAGGTCACGCGCAAAGACAGGCTCGCGATCCTTGGTGAACCCGATGAAAATGTTGCCCATTTTCTCTTTCAGGTGGCTCAGACTGTTTGACAAGCACAGAATGGCCATGATTTCTGAGGCAGCAGTGATGTCAAAACCGGTTTCGCGGGGTACACCTCCGCTCATACCTCCGAGTCCAACTACGGTATTCCGCAGGGCGCGGTCGTTCATATCCATCACCCGTTTCCACAATACTGTTCGCGGATCGAGGTTCAGTGATCTCTTTTTGGACTGCAGGTTGTTGTCGATCAACGCCGCAAGCAGATTGTGGGCTTTCTCGACGGCTGAAAAATCGCCGGTAAAATGGAGGTTGATGTCTTCCATGGGCAACACCTGGCTGTAACCGCCACCGGTGGCCCCACCTTTGATACCGAAAACCGGACCCAGGGACGGTTCACGCAGCACAACACAGGTGCGTTTGCCCAACCGGTTCATGCCCTCTGTCAATCCGATGGACATGGTCGTCTTCCCTTCACCGGCCGGAGTAGGGGATATGGCCGTGACCAGGATCAGAGGGGTTTCTTTTGCCTTTTTTTCGTCGATATAGGAGAGCGGGATCTTGGCCTTGTATCGACCGTACAACTGCAGGTCATCCGAAGGGATGCCCAGTTTATCTCCGATTTGTTGAATGGGCTTGAGGGTTACTTTTCTGGCAATTTCGATATCGCTGGCCATGTGTTGGGGTATTTTTCCCCAAAGAAAAGAAAATCCGGCCGTGAATCCGAACGAGGCTACAGGTGCAGCCGTTCTTTTCTGCCTAAAAGGATCTCCTCACTTTCCTGTCGATCCGGATCCGGGACACAGCAATCTACCGGGCAAACGGCGGCACACTGGGGTTCTTCGTGAAACCCGACACATTCTGTACACTTGTCTGGAACGATAAAATAGAAGTCATCAGAAACGGGAGTCTGTTTTTCGCCGACCTGGACTGTCTTGCCGTCTTCCAGGACATATTCACCCTCCAGGGTCGTTCCATCCAGCATACTCCATTCAATACCTCCTTCGTAGATGGCATTGTTGGGGCACTCTGGTTCACATGCTCCGCAATTGATGCATTCATCTGTGATAATGATGGCCATGGACAGGTTTTTTATAAAAGGAGCACAAAAGTACGGCTAGAATTGTTCACGAAGCAATTCAAAAAGCAAGAATCTGGTGGAATTTGCCCCGGTCAGGGCCGCTGGATGTAGTAATTCAGTCGCAAGGTCAGGCTCCTCGGTTGTTCCAGGAGCGCCGGTCGCATCGAATAGGCCTCGTTCAGCAGGTTCTTCATGATCACCCAACTTTCCAATCGGGAAGTGATCTGGAATCCCAGACGCACATCCATCAGCACAAAGCCATTGTCATTTGCCTGACGGAAGTCATACACGCCTGGAATCAGGTTGAAAATACCGTCGATGGCCTCCATGTGACTGTTGTACTGGAAGGTATATCCCGCACTGAGCCAGTTGGTGACCGGCATTTCGAAATCCGCTTTCACCGAATTCCGAAACCGGTATTTCAGCACGTTCTTCGATGAACTCGAGCCATTCATCTGGGCAGGTCCGAAGGTTTCATACTGTGGGTCGATATAGGTATATCCCGTCAGCATGGTCAACGGGCGATCGAACAGGGTGCCCTGTCCCTGCCAGCTGACCTCAAATCCCTTGATCACCGTATTGCCGATATTCTGGCTCTGGAACGCGAAATTGGGCGTCAAACTGAATTCCATCATGCGCTGGTATTCAGTCCAAAAAAGAGCTACATCCAGGAAGCCGTTCCACGTGCCGATCTGAACGCCCTGCTTCAGGCCCAACTCTGCACTCCATCCCGTTTCCGACCGTAATGTCGGATTGGGTACGACCTGGAATCCGCCGAATTCAGTCCGGATGAATTTCTCCGCGATCGTAGGGAAGCGATAGCCCTGTCCCCAGGAGGCCCTGACAAAGGTAAAAGGCGACAGTTTTGCATTCGCACCCAGACGGAAGATGGGCTTGGTTTCTTCGGTCCGCCCATTCACCAATGTATCCTTCCCAATGATCTCAGGCCCCAGGATGGCATTGTTCTCCAGACGCGCTCCTGCAGTGAGCGTCAACCACTTCCACCACTTCTTTTCAACCTGAACATATCCGGCCAGATTACGGGAATGGAAGATGGTATCGGCATACAGTTCGGCATCCACCCGGCTGCCGGATCCCAGCACTCCCGCCGTGAACAACAGGTCAAGACTGGACAGATTCCGTTGGAACTGGTATTCCCCGTAGTACAATTGCGACTGATTTCCCTGGTTGAGGTTGTTGTCATTATCGATTGAATAGATTCGGGTCATCACCTTGTGCCTGTTGCCGGCATGATCGAAATAGTTCAGGTAGGGATCCACATAAAAACGCACTTTCTTGCTGCTGCTTTCATTACTCCCTGCTCCTGCGAGATAGGCCCCTTCCTGGTCATTTTCCCACAGGAAGTAAGACCGGCTGCTCCCGGCATTCAGGTTGGCATTCATGCCCAGTACGAAGCGATCAGTGATCCGATACCGCAAGCCGATCGTACCCCGCCCGGTTTTCGAATAGGCATCCTTGACCCAGGATTCAGTATTGATGTAAAAGGCGCTGGTTGACACGTCCAGCTTGTTGAACTTCTGTCGATGCGTGATGCTGAGGCCGCCACTGCCAGGCTTGTGGCTCCAGGGGTCATCCCACCATTTCCGGGCGGCAAGGGAGGGGTCTAGAAAAGCCTGATAAAACGTGCTCACCCGGGTATAGGGTGATGACTTGGCATATGCGGTGCGCACATTGATTATACCATTCAAGGCAGCCGATCCATACAGGGCTGACGCAGCCCCTTTTAACACTTCCACCTGATCAATATTCTCCGTTTGGATATCTCCCCAGTTCGGAAATCCGGCATCGGCCTGCAGGGCCGGGATATCATCGATCAGCAGCATCACCCGGGATCCCGCCCCGTAAGAATACCCGGATCCTCCCCGGATATTCGCCTGGCCATCAATAATATTGACCCCGGGTAACCGGTCAAGTGCTTCATCCAGGCTGACCGTGTTGAGGTGGTCAATGAACTGAGGCTTCAGGATATCCAGCGAAACGGTGGTTTCCCCCAGGGCCCGTTCAAAGCGACCTGAAGTAACAGTGGCCGCATCCAGCATCAAGGCGGATATCTGTAATGCGATATCTACCTCTGTCATTTCATTTTCCCGGACGATCACCTCGATCACCAGGGATTGATACCCGACATAGCTGATCTGGATCGGGTAGGCCCCGGGAGGCGCATCCAACGAAAAACGTCCGTCATAGTTGGTCGTGGCCAGATGGGAACCGGAAACGATGGTCGCCCCGATGAGAGGGGTCTGATCTTCTGCATCGGTGACCAGTCCGGTAATACCGGAATTCCACTGTGCAAAAAGGGAAGGCAAGAGAAACAGGCAGGTGAAAAAAATTAGCAGAGATCGTTTCATGCAGGAGGAGGTTGTCCTCCAAATATAGAGAATGACGGGTTGGTGAACCTTAGTTTTTCAACGGATATAATCCCAGTTCTGTATCTTCATCAAAACGATCCTGACCATGATGAAATCGATTCTCCTTCTGATGACGGCGGCTCTGCTTCGGTTGACCGCCCTGCAGGCACAGGTTTGCCAACCGGATTCGATGTACCTGGATTCCTCCGGTTTTGTCTTTCCGGTGCCCTATGACTCATTGCTGAATCCGGATGGCGGGATCAAGCAGGAAGCCTGTATCAATCATGAATTCGATTTTGCATGGACCCTGAAGATCCCGGATACCATCCTCTTTCCCGGAATCCCCATTCCCATCCCGGTAGCTTCCTTTACGATTGATACCACCGGGGCTATATCCAACCTGCCTATCGGGATCAACTACAAGTGCAATCCGGCCAGCGGGGTCTTTCCCGCCGGAAAGATGGGTTGTGTGCAGTTGTACGGAAAACCGACCTCCGCCAACCCGATCGGCATTTATGACCTGGAATTTGAAGGGGTCCTGAAAACAACTACCGGAGCCAGCATCCCGGTCACATTTCCGAATCCACAGCTGTTTCCGGGGCATTATTACCTCAAGCTGAATGAAGAGAACTCCACGAATTGTACAACTTCCACTGCTGACCCGGACCACTGGCTTCATGCGGCCAGGATCATTCCGAATCCGGTCGCAGATCTTTCTCTTCTGGAGGTCAACGGCCCTGTACCCCAATCCCTGGTAGTGCAGATCCTGGATCTTACCGGTCGGACATTCCGAACCTGGCGAGTCAGCATTGATGCAGGTGTACAGCAGATCCCTCTGGATCTGCACGATCTGCCTGCCGGGTACTGGATCTACAAACTCTCTTCCGATCGCGGTTCCTCCACTTCCGGCGGATTGATCAAGACATCACGGTAATATCGTCGAGGGGATCTCGGGTTTATCGGTGCGCAACCGCACGGAAAGCCCCAGCCCCGGCGTTACCATACGCTGGCTGACCATCCAGGTGGGGTGAAGGTGACCACTGAGGTCTTCGTTGATATCAAAATTCCGGAGGTGTGCATCGACATAGGCCTCAGCAATCGACAACAGATAGGTCAGGGACATGAAGATGTAGCTCTCTTCCAGATTCTTTCTGTAGACGTCCCGATTATTCCGCAATACACTTGCGGGGAGATTGAGAGCAGAGAACTCGTGATCTTCACCCAGCAATTCCTTCTGGTAAGCCGTTTTGAATCTCCTGTACTCGGTGGCGTTGATCTGTGCCACATAATACAGTCCTCCGATCGCGCCATAGACGATGGGGAGCTTCCAATACCGGCGGTTGTAGATCTGGCCCCCTCCTGGAATAAGCCCGTAGAGGGCAGCACGTTGTGGGCTGGGGGTGAACCGGGTTTCTGGTTTCGGGGTTAGCGCCAGTGAATCCCCCTGCGGTTTTTTTTGTCCAAAGGCAAAAACACCGGACAACATGAAGAACAGCAGCCATCCCGTCCGACTATTCATCTTCAGATGTCTAGAATCTCCAGGATCCGGTTGAGATCTTCATCGTCACCATAGGAAATGGTGATCTTTCCCTTACCCCCTTCCTGGCCTTCGAGTTGCACCCGGGAGCCAAAATGGGACGCGAGGCGCCGTTCAATATCCCGCATGGCAGGGGACATCCCCGGAACGGCAGATTTTTGTCCAGGTGTACTGACCTCTTTGCCTCTGAGAAACTGTTCGAGCTGACGGACCGACCAACCTTTATTGATCGTTTCCCGAAAAGCGGCACGTTGCTTCAACAAGTCGGTACTACCGGCCAGGGCACGGGCATGCCCCATGCTGATCTGGCCCTTTCGCAGGGCGTGTTGAATATCCGGCGGCAACTTGAGCAGGCGGGTATAGTTGGTGATCGTACTCCGCTCTTTTCCGACCCGCTCCGACAATCCCTCATGGGTGAGCTTGCACTCGTCGATCAGCCGTTGATAGGAGATAGCCACTTCAATGGCATTCAGATCAGCACGCTGGATATTTTCCACCAGGGCCATTTCCAGCATTTCCTGGTCTCCGGCCGTTCGGACATAGGCCGGGATGCTTTCCAGACCGGCCAGTTTGGAGGCACGAAAACGTCGCTCGCCACTGATCAGCTGGTAAGAATCGGCAGAGAGGGCACGCAGGGTGACCGGCTGGATGATCCCCATGGCCTTGATGGAGGAGGCAAGCTCTTCCAGTTCTGCAGGATCCCAGTCCTGGCGTGGTTGGAATGGATTCGGTTCGATCTGAGAAAGCGGGACCTCATTGATCTCACTGCTCAATTCTTTCTGGGCTTCTGCACGGGTTTCAACTGCGGGTGATTGTTCTACAGTCGCCAACAGGGCACGAATGCCTTTGCCTATTTCTTTCTTGCGGGCTTTCTTCTCGATCATATTCAGGCTTTGACTGGCTTTTTCAGGCTGACCCAGGTAGAATTATTCTCCAGGAGCTCACGAGCCAGGTTGATAAAATTCACCGACCCGGTACAGGAGGCATCATACATGATGACTGGTTGGTGCATACTCGGTGCTTCACTGACCCGGCTGTTTCGGTGAATGATCGTTTTAAAAACGCGATCAGTGGAGTGGGATTGTACTTCTTCAACGACAATATTGGCCAGTCGGAGACGGCGGTCGTACATGGAAAGGAGAATGCCTTCGATTTCCAGCTTGGGGTTCAACCCGGCCTTGACCAGTTGAATGGTATTTTTCAATTTACTCAGCCCCTCAAAGGCAAAGATCTCGCATTGGACCGGGATCAGCACACTGTCTGCTGCAGCAAGGGCGTTGATGGTGATCAGGCCCAGAGAAGGCAGACAATCGATCAGGATGAAATCATATTCGTCCCTGACTTCACCGAGGAGTTTTTTGATCCTGAACTCCCTGTCTGACAAAGCGGAAAGTTCCAGCTCTGCGCCGACCAGGTCGATATGAGCGGGCAAAAGATCCAGAAAAGGGGTTTCGGTCGAGACGATGGCCTCCTTTGCGGAGTGATCGTTGATCAGGCAGTCATAAATATGCACATCCTGATCACCGAGGGTGACACCGACGCCAGACGTTGCGTTGGCCTGGGGATCTGCGTCAACCAGCAGGACCTTATACTCCATGACCGCCAGACTGGCAGCCAGATTGATGGAGGTTGTGGTCTTGCCTACACCACCTTTCTGATTTGCAACAGCAATGATTTTACCCATAGGATTAAAGCGTTATGGTTTCCCCTATCGCGGGAAGAAGTAATTGCATACCCGCATCGGCGAAAGCTTTGCGGGCGTACTGGTGGTCAATTTCGATGTACCCAAAGGTATCATAATGGCACCCGATGATGGTGGTACACTGGATCATGCGTGCCGCTTCGACGGCATCAAGGATTCCCATGGTAAAATTATCACCGATGGGCAGGACTGCAAAGTCAAGCGGAGGACTTGTCCGGGGGATCAACTGCATATCCAGGGTCAGGGCAGTATCTCCGGCAACATAGAATGTCCCTTCTGCATTTGACACCACGAATCCACCCGGATTCCCACCATAGGTGCCATCCGGAAACTCGCTGGAATGAATGGCGATCACGGACTTGACCGTTCCCCAGGGCATCCGGACCTGACCACCGATATTCATCGGATGACCTTTCAAGCCACGCTTTTCGTAATAGGTGACGATCTCATAATTGCTGATGATCTGGGCATTTGTCCGGCGACCGACTGATTCGATGTCAGCCACATGATCACCGTGTGCGTGAGTGACCAGGATGACATCCGCCGGGAGATCGTCCGGCCGGATATCCTTGACCAGCGGATTACCACTCACAAAGGGATCGAAGAGCAGGTGTTTCCCACTGGTCTTTACAGATAAGCATGCATGTCCGTAGAAGGTTACTTCCATTTGCCAAAGGATTGGGAGCGCAAAGATAGTGAAAACTACTACGAGGGTTCCGTGAACAAAAGCATCTCTTCAGGGATTCAGGAGGTAGTATCTTCAGCCTATGATCACGGTAATCTCCGGAACCAACAGAAATTTGAATCAGTCTTTTGTCCTGGCAGAACATGTTCGGCAAATTCTTCAACACGCCGGACAGCCGGATGTCGGATTCCTGGATATGCGGGTTCTGGAATCACCATTGCTGATCAAGGGTGATTATGCGACTGATGATCAATCACCCCAGGTCAGGTCCCTCCAGGACGAACTGATCCTTCCGGCGGAAAAATTCTATTTCGTCGTTCCCGAATACAACGGCAGCTTTCCGGGCATCCTGAAGTTTTTTCTCGATGCGTGTTCTGTCCGGGAAATGAAAGCATCGTTTGCCGGCAAAAAAGCAGCGATCCTGGGGGTCTCTTCCGGAAGAGCCGGCAACCTCAGGGGTATGGATCATCTCACGGGGATCCTCAACTACCTGGATGTTACCGTCATGCCCAACAGACTGCCGGTCAGCCAGGTCTCCAGCCTGATCGAGGATGAGGAATTGGAAGACAGAAGCACCCGGGAGGTCGTTCGTGCGCACGTCCTGGATTTTCTTCAATTTTGACCCTTCATGATACCGTCCGTACACTATCAAGACCTGGGTCTGGTGGAATATGCCCCGACATGGGAATACCAGACGAGTTGTCATCAGCAGCTCGTCCAGCGCAAGCGTAGTGCGGCAGGCGATCCGATCAGGGATCAACCTGCGCCACACAAATTCATCGTTTGTGAACACCCCCATGTATACACCCTGGGAAAATCCGGACATCCGGACCATTTACTCCTGGATGATGACGCATTAGCCGGGGTCGGGGCGACCTATGTCAAGATCAATCGGGGTGGCGATATCACCTATCATGGGCCAGGGCAGATCGTCGGATACCCTATCCTGGATCTCGAGGACTTCTATCGGGATGTCCACCGGTATGTACGCGAACTGGAGGAGGTCATGATCCGCGTCATTCGATCCTACGGGCTCATCGGCATACGACTGGAGGGATATACAGGTGTTTGGCTGGCACCGGATGATCATCATCCCTTGTTCAGGAAAATTTGCGCCATAGGTGTTCATCTGAGCCGTTGGGTCACCCTTCATGGATTTGCCTTCAATGTGAATACCGACCTGAAATACTTTGATCATATCGTGCCATGTGGCATCCATGATGAGAACAAGGCGGTGACGTCCCTTTCGAACGAATTGGGGCGAGACTTGGATATGGAAGAAGTAAAGGCCCTCGTACGTGAACAGTTTGCTGAGGTCTTCCAATGTTCACTGACAATGACTAATCCCGCCTGATATGCTGAAGGATATTCATCAATTGAAAATGACAGATTTTGGTGTCGCCATGGTACCGACAACCACAGGCACCGATGATGGAGAACAGGTCTGGGAGTGCTACCTCATCAATCTGAAAAAAGAACCCGTTCTCCAGGTCCTGGTAACATCTTCCGGGTACAAAAAATCGGAAGAAGAGGAACTGAAATCCTCTACACTCCGGTATTTCTATGAAAGAATAGAGGCGAGCCAGGCCGTGATGCTCGAACTCATTCCCGCCGAACTTGTTCAACTCACGAATGAATTCTGGGTAAGCTTCCAATTTGAAGGGCACATGTACGACAAACGCTACCTCTTTGTGGAGGGCAGTCTGGATGAGTCGCTGCTCACGGAAGTACCAGTTCTGAATAAAAAGGGTGTTCTGATCCTGTAACCTACCGACCATGACGACCAAGAGTAAAAAGAAAGTTTCCGAATCCAAGACCACCATGACCCAAATGGTGATGCCCAATGATACCAACCCGTTGGGCAACCTGATGGGGGGAAACCTCCTGAGATGGATGGACATTGCTGCAAGTATCTGTGCGGGTAAACACAGTGAACGATATGTGGTGACGGCTTCTGTGGATCACGTATCCTTCAAATTGCCCATTCATATGGGAGAGGTAGTGACCATGGTCGCAACGGTTACCCGATCCTTCAACACCTCCATGGAGATCTATGTGGAGGTCTTTTCCACGGATATCAAAGGCGGGAACACCAAGCGATGCAATCATGCCTACTACACCTTTGTTGCCCTGGATGCTCAGCGACAGAAACCCGTTCCGGTACCGGAAGTCCAGCCCCTGACCTCACAGG
>JAUIEA010000241.1 GCA_030429045.1 Bacteroidia bacterium
ACGGTCAGGCTGCCCGGATAACGGGCGTGCTCCAGGCTGTCGCCGACCTCCTGCAGTGGCAGCAGAAGGGCACTGGCCCGCGTGGGCGGCGCGTCGGCCAGGCCGGCCAGGATGGCCTCCAGGATCTTTTTGATGTTCTCCCGTTCATTGTATGTGGGAACAATGACTAAACCGTCACGCAAGTCAGACAGATTTTAAGTTTGGGCCAAAGATAAACGGTTCCTGCTTTGATTGGACTGTGGTGCAAAGGATCGACACGTAGGCTAGAAGCTCTCGGGAAACGCCTCATGCATCATCTCCAGTACCTTTTCACAAATATCTTCTGCATTCGGCTTGGTGAAATAATCTCCATCTGAGCCATACGGTGTGCGATGTGCGCGCGCTGTGATCGTAACAGGGGCACTGTCCAGGAATTGATATCCGCCCTGATTTTCCAATACCTCCTGCATCATGTAGGATGTCGCTCCTCCCGGGACATCTTCATCCAGGAAGATCACGCGATTCGTCTTGGACAGGGAATGCACGATTCGGCCCTCCAGGTCAAATGGAAGCATGGTTTGCACATCGATCAGTTCGACATGGATCCCCATAGCGGATAACAACGTCATCGCTTCCTGGGCAACCCGCACACATGACCCGTAGGTCACCAGCGTCACATGGTCCCCTTCCTGCAGGATCTCGGGGACACCCAGGGGCACGGTAAACGAACCAAGGTTGTCCGGCAGTTGCTCCTTCAACCGGTAACCGTTGAGGCATTCGATGACCAAACCAGGGTCATCCGATTGCAACAAGGTATTATACATGCCGGCGGCCTGTGTCATATTTCGTGGCACACAAATGTGCATCCCGCGCAGGGCATGGACAAGCATTCCAATAGGCGATCCCGCATGCCAGATCCCCTCCAGTCGGTGGCCCCGGGTCCGGATGATGGCTGGCGCCATTTGCATCCCGTTGCTCCGGTATCGCACCGTGGCCAGGTCATCGGTCAGCGGTTCAAGGCCATAGATCAGATAATCGAGATACTGGATCTCGGCTAACGGACGCAAACCACGCATCGCCATGCCAATGGCTTGCCCCATAATGGTCCATTCCCGGATCCCGGCATCAAAGACCTTCTCTTCACCATATTTTCCCTGCAATCCGGCAAATCCCTGGTTGACATCACCGATCCGGCCAACATCTTCACCAAAAGCGAAAAACCGCGGATCGCGCTCCAGGACCAGATCAAAGAAGGTATTGAGGATCTCAAATCCATTCTTCATCGGACTTTCCTCCGAATACGCCGGTGAGACCACAGGTATCCGCAAAGCAGAGGATTCACTTTCACTATACAAATGGCGATGATAGGCATTGGAGGCACGCGTATACCCCTCGCGGACCAGGCCCTTGATCGCATCTACAGTATCGTGCTCTATACCATGCCATTGCAAGATCGCCTTGCGTGCCAGTTTGACCAGCTCACTATAAAGGGGTGTTCGCAGATTTTGCAGTTCACGTTGAACCTCCGCCAATCCAGGCAGGGCCACTCCGGAAGCAGCTCCCCGAGCCAGGGCTTCTGACAATCGGGCCTGGAATGCTTTGATCGGCTCATTGTATTGTGCCCAGGCTCTGTCCCGGGCCTCCCGGACTTCGATCCGGGCCTTTTCCTGCAACTCATCCAGTTCCTCCCGGTTGGCCAGCTTCTGATCGACCATCCACTCCCCCATTCGTTTGATGCAATCATATTCTTCTTCCCAGGCCAGGCGTTCTTTAGACTTGTATCGCTCATGAGACCCGGAGGTGGAGTGTCCCTGTGGCTGGGTCACATCCCGGACATGAATGAGTGCCGGCTGGTGAGTCGTCCGAACATGTTCGGTGACCTCCTGGTATACCTTGCACAACTGCGGATAATCCCAGGCCTTGACCGTGATCAACAACATCCCCTCTCCGACGATCTCACTATGAAAACCTTTCAGTGCTTTGGAAATACTCTTCTTGGTCGTCTGGTAGTCAATGGGCACAGAAATGCCATACCCATCATCCCAAACAGAGACGATCAGGGGCACCTGCTGGACCGCAGCGGCATTCATGGTCTCCCAGAAAACACCTTCGGAAGTACTGGCGTCCCCGATCGTACAGAACACCACCTCGTCTCCCTTTTGAGAAAAGGATCCTGCCTCGGCCAGTTCCGGATGTTCCCGATATTTTTTGGAAGCCAGAGCCAGGCCCAGGGCCCTGGCCATCTGGCCGGCAGTACTGGAGATGTCTGCCGACACATTTTTCATATCCCGGTGTGCCAGCCATTTCCCCTGCTCATCGATGAGCGGGGTGGCATAGTGACTGTTCATTTGCCGCCCACCTGAAAACGGATCATTGTCCGGGTCTGCGTAGAGCTGGGCGAAATAGGCTTCGATGGTCGATAGCCCGAGCGCAAACATCAGGGTCTGGTCGCGATAATATCCAGAACGCCAATCCCCATTCCGGAAGAACTTGGCCAATGCGATCTGGGGAACTTCCTTCCCGTCACCGACAATTCCGAATTTAGCTTTACCGGTCAGCACTTCCTTCCTGGCAAGCATACTGGCTTCACGACTGATCACCGCAATCCAGTAATCCCGCAATACCTCCTGTTCAAAGCTTGTTGTTCGCTGTGCTTGTTCTTCACGTACCAGTTCTT
>JAUIEA010000089.1 GCA_030429045.1 Bacteroidia bacterium
CAGTCGAGGGGCCGGGACTCCCCGAGCAATGCCAATTGGTTGCCGTGAAAAATGGTGCCGGCGAAATCTATGTTTCCGGATCGGACAAGGAGGGTCTGCTGGTCGCCACGGATCCGATGGCACCTGAATGGACCATCAAGGGGCTCCCGAATGAAAGGATCAATGCCCTCCATTTTGATGCGACAACCGGCGCCATTCTGGCGGCCACCAATGATACCCTGTTCCGATCGACGGATATGGGACAAACCTGGCATCGAACAAATGCCGGAATTGGTCATCCCTTTATGACCGGATTTGCCGCCAAACCATCCAAAATCTACGCGTGGTCGACCTGGAGCAAAATTTCCAGTTCCACAGATGGTGGTCAATCCTGGACGGATATTTCTGCAAATATTCCTGGTACATTTATTCACGACCTGACATCAGACAAGGCAACCCGATTATTTCTGGCGACCAGTGGAAATGAGTCAGTCTATGTGGCAAATAATCAGGATATGATTTGGGCACCGCTTGGTACGGGCCTTCCTCCTCAGACCAATATTGAACAACTTGCCGTAGCCGGAGCACCAGGCCAAAATCAACAGCTGTTTGCTGCATCCGTATTTGATCTGTATGTCACGCCTGCCTGGAGTGCTCAGGCCAACTGGACAGAATTTGGGAATGGCCTTCCGGGCTTTCAAACGATTTACGATCTGAAGGCCAGTCCGAGTGGTAGCACCCTGTTTCTCAGTGGCGAAAACGGCGTCTTCACTTCCTCGACTACAGTAAATTTCTGGACCGCCCTCCCCTTTCCTGTGGATGCACTTCCAGTTCTGGATGTGTTGGTTGCAGATGATGAACATATCCTCGCAGCGACAGCCAAGGGTATTTTCATATCTCTGGATGGCGGGCAAACCTGGAACCCCTCGAATAATTCACTGGCAGATGAACGGGCCACCTGCCTTGCTGCCGCTGGGAAGGATCAATGGCTGGCGGGTACCCAGGCTGCCGGTGTCCATCTGGGCACTGGCAAGATCGTGGCTGTTGAGGATATCGGCCAGCCCACGGGCCAACCGATTCCCTGGCCCAATCCTGCCGCCAGTACGGTTCACATCGCTGGAGAGTTTTCGGCAAATGGCATTTGGGAAGCGGTGAACGTCCTGGGAAGGCGCCAGCTGCTACCCTCTTCCTGGTCGGAGAACGGCGTTGTCCTCGACGTCAGCGAATTGCACCCGGGTATGTGGTGGATGCATCATGAAGCCTTCCATATCCCCGTGCAGATCCAACGATAGCGGCTTCGACTTGCCGTACTGGTCGACGAGGAAATGCTGCACCGTACTTCCGGGCTTTTTTGGGTAATCCTGCTCGATTTCATAACTTCCATGCAAACTCGCCCCCATGAGAACATTTTTCCTCCTCCTGGCTTTCCTGGGACTTGTTTCCGGATTGCCTGCTCAGGACTCTACCTCCACTCCCGCTCCCATCTATTTTATCTGTGATGCCAGTGGCTCCATGTGGGGTCAGATCGAAGGGCAGACCAAGATGTCTATTGCTGCCAAGGTGCTGACGGCCACGCGGGAAAACCTGCAAGCCGACCAGGCCGTTGCCCTGGTGGCCTACGGGCACCGCACCAAGGAATGTGACGATGTCGAGTTCATGCTTGATCCGGATGCGGCCAACCAGGTGGCCTTCCGGGAGGCGGTTCATGGTCTCAAGCCTCTCGGCAAAACCCCGCTGGCCCATTCTGCCCTGCAGGTCATCGAGCGGCTCAAAACCGAAGGCGAAAAAGCCACCATCATCCTGGTCACGGATGGCATTGAATCCTGTGGTGGCGATCTCTGTGCCGTGATCCGGGCTGCACGTGAGGCAGGCATCCCCTTCCGATTGCATATTGTCGGTTTCGGACTGAAGCCGGATGAAACCGAAGGGTTGCGTTGCGCGGCCCTGGCCGGAGACGGATCCTATTTCGACGCGTCGGATGCCGATGGCCTGGCCAGCGTGATGGAGGAGGCTACCGCGGCCCCGGTGGTCGAGCCGGAACACAATGTCTTTGTCTATGCCGTGAAAAATGGCAAGCCGGTGGATGCCCATATCCGGGGTGTCAAGCCGGGTTCCACCAAAGCCATCAACGCCGCCCGCTCCTATGGCGACACGGCCCGGATGTATCTGGCCCCGGGCGTCTGGGACCTGTTGGCCAGTCCGCTGGAAGGATCGGATGTAGAGGCCATCCGGCTGACCGATATCACCATACCGGCCGGAGAGATCAGTCATTTCAAGATCAGCTTTGACGGGGGCACCTTTCGGGTGATGACCACCAATAATGGTGAAGGCTGGGACTGCATGGTCAAGATCTTCCCCCGGGGCGAAAAGCGCGCTGCGGCAGCCAGCCGGACCTATGGCCGCTCGGATGACCAGGAGGTCAACCCCGGCGTCTATGACATCGAGATCACCGCCATGGTGATCGAAGGCACGGCCATCAGTCATCGCATCGAAGGCGTGGCCATCCAGGGAGGAGAAGTAGTTGATATTGCGCATGATTTCAAGAGCGGGACTGCCATGGTGGGTGTCTCCTCCGGCGGCAAACTGGTGGATGCCATCGTCAAGTTTACCGACCAGGCTTCTGGTAAAAATGTAGCAAACGGACGGACCTATACCTCACCGAACAACAACCCGAAAAAGTTTATTCTCAGTACCGGCACCTACAAGGTCAGTGTGACCGGCCTGGGCAAACACAAGGGCCTGTCGGACAGCTTTACGATGGAGATCGGAGCGGGGCAGACGGTAGAAAAGTTGGTGAAGAAATAAGCCGATGAGCAACATGGAAAAACTGGGCCGTATTCTCTTTGTCCTCCTGGCATTGCCAGTGACGATGTTCATCGGGATGGCTTTTGCCGGACTGAGTGGCGCTGCTGCCAACCAGGGACTGGCCGGTGGGGCCATCGTCTTTGGCTACGGGGTGATCTTTGCCGCTGTGGGACTGGTGTTGACCCTTTTGTTTGTGCGGCGGATACCCGTGAGAGCCCTGCGGTTCGTCAATTACGGCCTGCTCCTCGCCATCGCTGGCATTGCCCTGTTTGCCTGGATGCGGATCGAAGCGAAAAAGAAGACCCGGTCCGAACCGGAAAAAGAGATGCAGGCCGTACCCATGCGACTCTATTCGGAGCCGACAGTATCCGACCATATGGGCCTGGGTTTCTTCCAGCCCAATGCCTTTGACCATCCCGTCCTGTATGTGTATGGTCCGCCCCGGCATACCAAGTCCACCCTGGAGCAATCCCCCCAGGATAGCATCGTCTTTGGCCGGACCGAATATGGCAGTACGGACATCCTGTCTGCCCCACCCTGGCTGGTCCCGGCCCATATGAAGCTGGACTATGACATCTTTTATCTGAAGATCATGGGACTGACCCAGGAGATGGCCGAGTGCGAGGTCAATACGGTGACCGGCGAGACCCGCTATTTCAATCGCCGGAGAGGGCAGGTCATTTACTGGGAAGATTTTTTGCTGGGGGTCCATTCGGTAGAATGGCCGGATGACCAGCCGGCCATGGTCCGGATCAAACCCTTGGCTCATGCCAGTCTGGTGCAGGCCGCCTATTCCTTCATGCACCCGATCATGATCCGGGGCGAGTGGATGCTGGTAGAGTTGTGGAATGACGACTTTGAGCAGATGGGCAGCGGCTGGATCCGCTGGACAGATGGCCAGAAGCTGCTGGTGAATTATTCGCTGCTGAGTTAAACCAGGCACCTGACCTGCCAACATATAACAGGACAAGCCAAGCGGTTCCAATTTCCGCCTTCCACCTTCCGACCCCAGACGAAGCTGCTGTACCCCGAGGACTCGGTGTCTGGATCCGGAACTCTAGATCCAGATCGTAGCATCTGGACATGGTGCCTAAAGCATCATCGTCCGGGTTCCGCTTTCCGACTTCCGCTTTCGAACTTCCGCCTTCCACCTTCCACTTTCCGCCTTCCACCTACATCATACACCCATCATATACGCATCGGTCGTACATCCCTGGTACTCTCCTGGTACATCCCCCGTACTATGGTAGTACACTCCTGGTACTCTAATGGTACACTGATAACGCACTACTAGTACTCTAAAATGAAGACTCACTCAATAGGAAATGCCTCCAGAGCGCAGATACATGGGCAAGTGGCACCCGAAAACCTTCGGGATTGTTGAGCGACCTACTTGTTGAACAAGTGGACAGATGTCTGGTTTATCCAGGAGCTCCTGGGGCACTAGGACATCAACACGACCCTGATCCATACCCAAGTGACAATCAAGACCTTAGACACTATCAAATGTGGAATGGATCACTTATCTTTAGAAGGCCGTACTTGGCAAAAAGCGAAAGATTGATATAGGAATGGAGCGGGTATAAGAAAGTTAGCCAACATTAAAAATAAAATAATGCAACTTGAAAAAGATCAACCATTCTCAACACAAATCTCAGGATTAAGTGGAGATGACTTCGAAAATATAGTGGCTGCATGCTATTATTATCTCGGATATTTTATATTGAGAAATGTTGACATTAGGGTGCAAAAACAAACAGCTGCCGAAATTGATGTTTTAGCTTCTTTGATTACTCCATTAATAGAAATAAGATACGCAATTGAATGTAAGGGGCAAACTCCTAGTTTTAATGATTTAAGAAAATTTTCAACAATCCGACAAATTCACTTTAAAAATAATGTTGACCTTGATCTTCTTGCATATGGCGCAAATGATATTAGAGATGAACACATTGAATTTAGTAAAATATTACAAGTATCATTAATTAAGAAAAACGATCTCTCAAAAAAAGTCCTACCAATAATCTGGGGTGACAATGAGATAGTAAATACTAGAATAGGGTGGTTAAACAGGTATTTATCCATATTTTCAATTAAAGATTATTATCATAGGGTTGTGTATTCTTCAATCCAAGATCCAGACTTAAAAAAAGAGATAAATAAATATAAAACTTTTTTAAGATCGTACCTTTGGAGTGTTGAAGACCCAGTTGAGCAATTGGAGTTATCATTCGATAAAGCAAAGGGTGATTTTAATGGATTTACAAATAAAATTGCAGGTTTGAGAGGAACAACTGTTGAAAATGAACTATCAAATGCTCAAGATGATATTGTTCAATTAGCTATGTTGTTAGAACTAGAGCATAGAATTTTGAACCTATTTAGTTTCGCAAGATGTTCTTTTTTAGCTAGAACAAGTAAGGGAAGGCAAGTGATTACAGACAGAACTCCAACAATTAGAGAAGAATTAAATAGACTTTGTGACCATAATATGAGTATCACTTCATTTATGCCATTCGTATTTAGGTTTATTTACTTATATGGTGGAATAATTTTAAAAAGAGATAATTTACTAGATATTGAAGTTAAAAACTTAGCTAAAGAATGTGGCATCTCAGAATATAATTGTAAACTTTTTTTAGTTATAGTAATGAGAATATATTCTCAAGGAAATAATTTATTTTTCAATAATAATCAAAAAAGATTTATGAAATATGTCCCAGCAGCATTTAGAGCATTAGGAAAAATTCATAGAAATACAACTTACCCTGATGACTACAGTAAAAAGAACTTGTTTCATGAAGATCAAGCTAATTTGAATGCTTTAGATCGTGCAATCTCAGATATAGGTGGGCATGGATATCTTAAATATTGAAAAACGTTGGCTAGTCGAGTAGGAAAGGGGAACTTCACCCCTAACCTCTCACAGAACCGTACATGAACCTCTCGACTCATACGGCTCTTATTATGCAGTCAGAAATTAGTCCAATATCTCAGACTAATTTGTATCCCAATCCCCAATGGTAGAATAAGTTAGGATATGCTTCAGTGATTTGTCTCAACCATTTAACGGCCTTGACTTTGCTACCTTTGAAGCACTTGTACTTGGAGACTGCTTCATGAAGTGTGTCAATGATTCAAGAATTGAACACTCAAATCATTGACTTATGAAAACTGAACAGTTTAACATCGAAGCATTCAAGTAAGAGGAGATGGAGCGATTGAAGGCCGGAAAAATAACCTTTAAAACTTGTAAATTGCGAGTAAATCACTTCCAGGATGCACTTCCCTTCCGACCGATGTGAAGCAACACAGGATCTGTTTTATCACAGTATGGACAATCGAACATCTGAACTTACGCGCTCATGCACAAAAACAAACTCTGGCTTCTGCTGGCCCTCGGGGCAGCCATCCTCTTGACCACTTCCTGGACACCTCCAGTGAATGACTGGTTTCCGGGCTACATCATCACCAGAGATAACACCCGAACAAATGGTGAATTGTACCGATTCCTGTGCAATGACGACCACTTCTTGTTACGCGCCTCTGCTGACACAAAGCCCACGAAATTCAAAAACGCGGACGTCAAGGAATTGGGGGTACAGGAAAGTACGGGCGAATGGACCATTTTCAAGGCCAGGAAAGTCGGGTGGTATTTGTTTAATAAACTGAAGTTTCTGAAAAAGGAATTACTGGTGACACAAATCTATTCTTCGCCTGAGATCGATGGTTTCCATTATTACCTGGAGCATCAACGTTCGAGCGGAGGAGCCTTAGCGAGTAGTCACAGGCATCATTTTACAACCAGGACGGTAGCATTTATCGTCCGGGCACCGGGAGATGATCACTTGATCCTGATGGGCGAAGGCACACTGGATGGCAAACACGGAGAACACAATCTCATCCGCGAGAACATGAAACGCTTCTCCAGGGATTATTGTCCGGCCATGATCAAGGTGGTCGATGAGAAGAGATACAAAGCCAGGGATTTCGAGCAAATGCTGGAGGATTATAGCACCGCCTGCAAATAAACAGGAATCCATCCTGAATGGGTTTTCAGGGAAGGACAGGTTTGTGGACTATTTGAAACAATCTTCGGAGCGTCATTGTTACCCCTGTTCTCAGTTCATTCATACCCTCAGTAAAACGCCAAAATTTGTCACAACTAAGATTGTTCCGTTACATCGCCATCCTGGAGGGCATCAGCTATCTATTGTTTGCACTGACTATGCCATTGAAGTATGTGTATGGGATATTGGAACCCAACTATTTTGTCGGCATGGCACATGGCCTGTTGTTTCTTCTGTATTGTGCATTGGGACTACGCTGTGCTATTCATTACAAATGGACATTCGGCTTTAGCGTGATGGTCTTTCTGGCATCACTGGTACCGTTTGGCACGTTTTACCTGGAGGCAAAGTATTTGAAGGAGGATGGGAAGTCTGTTGACAACCGAATCAACAAATAAAACGATGCATAGTCGAGTTGTTGACCCGGCCGGCAATAAAGTAACAAGCGAGTAACTCTTCCGCCAATAGTGGGACAAGGACACCACCGTACCTAGATCCCGACCCCGAGTCCTCGGGGCTGGGGATCGCGCCAGCCTGCCAACGGAGATGGATACTTTCGCTTCAATATCGCCTGTGGTCATCGACCTTTCGGGATCACTCAATCATACTCCCCAGTTAATTCGGCCTCTTTTTTGAATCCGACTACTAATGCACTAAGAATAGCTATATTAGTGAGGCGCTTATCATTGGAGACACATACTATGCTTGTAAGATCAGACTTCCTGCGGTCATCCGCTCAATATGCTCACCGTTATCGGTAATTAACCAGCACAGGATGAAAATAAACATCAGCGATCAAGCCAAGTCAGGATCAAAACGGAACCGATTTTCCAAAGTCTCTTTTGGCTCTGCCATACTGGCACTTTTCTTAACAATTACCTTGACTACATTCCTTCCATCACTAGGAAAAGTAAAGGCAAACGAATTCGCTTTTAAATCACCGACTGCCATTCTCCCTGTCTTACTTCATGTGTTCACTCTAATTGGAGCTATTAGTGCAATACTAAGCCTTAAACTAAAAGAACCAAATACTTGGTACAAATTGGTCGGGTTTACACTTAGTCTTATTCTCTTTCTATTAATCTATGGTACCATGCTATTTGCAATCCTTATCGACATGTCTAGATAGACAAAATACCATGTGAAATAAACTGCAACAAAAATGAGCTATACGGTTCTCTGGGAATTTAGATAAAAAGAATGTAGTTTTCATATTGAAGCCTAATTAGTCAAAGATATCTGAGATATGGAAGACCGCACAACTAAAAACGTCAAGCCCCTACCAGCAGTTTAACTTAAACCTACGTCCCCGATGCGAACCTGGCTTGCCATCATCTTAACCCTGTTCTTTGCCGTTCCTGGCAGTGCCGCCACCTTCTACCTGGACCCCGTCAATGGCAACCTGAATAATACCGGCACGATGGCCGCGCCCTGGCCGTCCCTGATGGAGGTCATCCAGGCCGGACTGGTCGAAACGCAGGAGTACGCTCCCCTCCCCTATGATCCCGCGACCAGCAAGCTGGTCATCAAGAATGCCGGCAGTCCCGTGCAGGCCGGAGATACCCTGATGCTCCTGAGTGGTCAGCACGGAGAAGTGGAGATCGACCGCTATGTCAATGCGGGCATGATCACCATCCTGGCCGCACAGGGCCACCAACCCATCCTGGCCACTCTGCACCTACGGTCCTCCGCCTACTGGCGGATAGACGGCCTCACCATCAGCACCGAGCCCTATGGCTATTACACCAACGATCACCTCCTATTTGTCGAGTCGCACGGCTGGCGGGGTCCTGCCGATCATATCGAGATCCGGAACTGTACCGTTACCAGCGGTGCCGACAGCTGGAACTGGACCCTGGACGAGTGGCTGACCCGATCCACCAACGGGATCAATGTCGTCGGGGATCACATCCTGATCGAGGACAACCTGGTCACCAATATCGACATGGGGATCAGTATCGTCGGAGACAGCTGCATCGCCCGCAACAACCAGATCATCAACTTTTCGGGCGACGGGATCCGCCCCCTGGGCAGCCACCTGTTGATCGAGGGCAACCTGATCAAGAACTGTTTCGATATCGATGACAACCACGATGATGGCATCCAGTCCTTCAACCTGGGGACCTACAATGTGACGGATGTGATCATCCGGGGAAATACCATCCTGAACTATGACGATCCCAACCAGCCCTTTCTCGGCCCCCTGCAAGGCATCGGCTGCTTCGACGGCCCTTTCACGAACTGGGTCATTGAAAACAATGTCATTTCGGTCAACCACTGGCATGGCATCTCCCTTTATGGGGCCGTCAATTGCCGGATCATCAACAATACCGTACTCGACCCAACTCCTGGTGTCACACCGGGTCCTTCCTGGATACTGATCACGGACAATAAGGATGGCACACCCAGCACAGGCTGCATCGCCAAAAACAACCTGACCAACACCCTTAACGTAGATGGCGAGCAAAGCCACAACCTCACCCTGGCCGGCATCCCCGAGTACGACCTCTATTTTGTCGACCATTCCCTGGTCGACTTTCACCTCCTCGCCGGATGCCCCGCCATCGACCAGGCAGACCCATCCGTTGCCCCTCCTGTCGATCGGGATGGGGTCATCCGACCACAAGGGAATGGCGTGGATATCGGGGCGTATGAATACCTCGCGCCCAGCGCCCTGGAGCCATCGGCTGAAGCAGTGGTTCACCTTGCACCCAACCCGTGCTCCGACAGATGCACCATCCAGCTGGACCGACCGTTCGATGCAAACCAACCGACTCTGAGCCTGACCAATCTGTACGGACAATCCGTGCCATGCCCATACACCCGATCGGATTCGCAGACACTGATCATCGACACCCGGAATCTGGCCGCCGGTGTGTATTGGGTCCACCTGGATCAATGGGACATCCCGTTGATCAAAGTGGACTGACCATTGCCTGTCCGCAACCCAGTTGAAATTTCTACCGATCTTGGGTGACATTCACCCAATTCCACGCGTATGATCACCGGAGCCCATACCGTCCTGTACAGCCGGGATGCCGAGGCCGACCGCGCCTTTTTTCGCGATGTCCTGAACTTCCCCCATGTCGACGCCGGCGGTGGTTGGCTGATCTTCCGCCTGCCCCACTCAGAGGTTGCCTTTCATCCCACAGAGGAAGACCGGTCCGCCGAGTTCTACCTGGTCTGTGCCGATATCCAGGTGGTCACGGCACGGTTGACGAAGGAAGGTCTCTCCTTTACCCCCGTCCGCGATGAAGGCTGGGGCCTCCTGACCATGGTGACCCTTCCCGGAGGGGGCACCCTGGGCATCTATGAAGCCAGACACAATCAGCCGGAATAAGCCTCCACCACATGAGAATCATCCTTTCTATTGCCTTCCTCTTGTCCGCCTTGTCTTTGCTAGCCCAAAACATCCTGATCGGCCCCTATTTGCAGGACGCCACTCCCCACTCCATGTATATCCTGTGGGAGACGGACAGCGGCGACGAGTCGATCGTGGAATGGGGAACCGATCCCGGCCTGAACAACAGCACTTCCGGATCGGCAATACCCACTCCGGACCAGAGCCGGATGCATGAGGTCCTGCTGGAAGGCCTGGACCACCATACCACCTATTTCTACCGGGTCAAAACCGGCCAGGCACAATCTGACATCTACTCTTTTCGAACCCATGGCCATGCCAGCGATGAGGATGATACGCATATCGTGGCCCTGAGCGATGTACAGCGGGATGGCAGCAATCCGGACAAGTTTCGGGAAGTCGTAGAAGATGGTATCATCGAATATTTTGAGCAGACCTATGGCGGGGATATCATCGATCACCTGGCCCTGGTGATGATCCCTGGGGATCTGGTCAATACCGGGAGCAATTACAGCCAGTGGCAGACCCAGTTTTTCGAGCCGTCCAAAGAATTGCTGGCTCGCATTCCGATGTACCCCGTCCTGGGGAACCACGAGGCGAATGCCGCCTATTATTTCCAGTTTTTTCGATTGCCGGAGAATGGCACCCCGGGCTTTGAAGAGCACTGGTGGTACAAGGATTACAGCAATGTCCGCATCATCGGACTGGATTCCAATGCGCCCTTTACCAACCTCGATCAACTGGCCTGGTTGGACACCCTGCTGAAGGCGACCTGCACTGCCGATTCCATCGACTTTGTGTTTGCCCAACTGCATCATCCCCATAAATCCGAACTGTGGCTTCCGGGAGAATCCGACTACACCGGCGAGGTCATCCAGCGTCTGGAAACATTTTCTTCGGATTGCGACAAGCCCAGCATCCATTTTTTCGGGCATACCCATGGCTATTCGAGGGGGCAATCCCGGGATCACAAGCACCTCTGGATCAATGTCGCCACCGGAGGAGGAGCCATCGATTACTGGGGGGAATACCCGAATTTCGATTACGACGAGTTTTCCGTCTCCCAGGATGAATGGGGGTTTGTCTCCCTGGCCGTCACTGCCGGGGAGGATCCGCAAGTCACGGTAAAGCGGATCAGCCGGGGCAACAAGTACACCCCCCGGGATAATGAAGTCACTGATTCATTGGTCATCCGTACCCGGCCTGCACAGGTCCTTCCACCCGACCCGATCTTTCCGAAGAATGAAATGGTCCGTCCGGATTGTGTCACCCTCAAGGCCACCGACTTCAGCTCCACCGAAAACGGAAGCCATGGGCAGAGCCACTGGCAGGTGGCGCTGCAATCCACCGACTTTTCGACTCCGATCAAGGACCAGTGGAAGAACTATGAGAACTGGTATTTCAATGAAGACACCCAGGCCGGCGATGACCTGACAGATGAGATCATCACCGACCTGGAAGAGAACACATCCTACTGGTGGCGTGTGCGTTACCGGGATCGCGAATTCAACTGGAGTCCGTGGTCGACACCTGCATCCTTCACCACAGGGACCTCCCAGGCCCCCACCAACCTGCTGGTCAACCCCGGCGCGGAGGACAGTCTGGCCCTGTGGACCATTACCGACGGGATCGTCGAAGCCCTGACAGCCAATGTCTGTGACGGGATCGCGCCGCATTCAGGCGACCGCTATTTCATCGTGGGTGGCCTTTGTACGGAAAGTCCCTTTGCCCGGTGCTACCAGGACATCGACGTGACCGCCTATGCGGATTCGATCACGACGGGCCAGTTTCCCGTTCAGTTCGGGGGATGGCTCAGCAATTACAGCGGATCGGATCTGCCGGAGATGCGCCTCCTGTTCCTGGATGCCGCGGGCCAGGCTGTTGATTCAAGCCAGGTCATCTCCACCTTTAACAATACCTGGACGAAGGTGGAACGCACGCTGGTCCTACCGGCAGCAACCAACACCATTCGGATGGTGCTGACCGGCACCCGGCTGGCCGGCACGGATAATGACTCCTATTTCGACGATCTGTTTGTCCGGTTGGGACAGTCGATGATGGATTGTGACGAATATACCTCATCGATCCAACCTCCCGAACCGACCGGAGGAGCCCTGCGGATCACCCCGAATCCATGGTCCAGCCAAACCAGGATCATCTTCCCCCACGACAAGGATGCGGATGTTCAGTTGGTCCTCACGGATGCCACGGGGAAGATCGTTCAGACCTCGATGACGGCTGTACCTGATGGATTCTTGATCCAGAGAGGTCAGTTACCTGCCGGCCTCTATCCATTCGTTGTCCGGATCAATGGCGCCACCAGTTATACCGGCACGCTGATCCTGATCGATTGATAGAACCTGCGGATGATCCAGCTTGAGCAGATCGACCATGTCGCCATCCGGGCCACCGACCCGGAACGGAGTGCCCGGTGGTATGGTGAAGTGCTCGGCCTGGCCCGGGTATCCGTCCCCGAATGGGAGCCCTATCCGATCATGATGCTATCCGGTGAGCAGGGCATAGCCATCTTTCCAGCGGACAAGGTTCCGGATCCATCACAGGCTACAGGCACACCTGCGAGGATCGATCATATTGCCTTTCGGGTGGATGCCGACAATTTCCTCCGCGCTCAACAGCACCTGCAGAACCTGGATATTCCATTTACCATTCAGGATCATATCTATTTCCACTCCATTTACATCCATGATCCTGACCACCATCAGATCGAACTCACCATGCCAGTAAAATCATGGCCAAAAACATAGGGAATATGCAGATCCACATACCGCAGCCAGTCGCCATCCATTGGCCTGATCAACCAGGCATCACGATTCCCGGTGCAGAAGGTCATGCAGAGATGCAGGAGATCCAGCAAGAAGGGATCACCCTGCGGAGGGCCCTCTACAGTCCGGGGTATCAGGCAGATCACTGGTGTATAAAGGGGCACATCATTCAGGTCCTGGAAGGCCAGTTGATCCTGGATCACCAGGAGGGGCAGTCCATCCATCTGGAAACAGGAATGACCTATATCGTCGGCGATAATGGCCAACCGCATAAAGCCCGGACCGTGAACGGGGCCAGGGTGCTGATCATCGATTGATCATTCAAAGAATAATCTAGTTGCACAAGTGTCATGTAAGAACGGTTTATTGTTTTCATGAACCATGATTCTAGTTTTGTCCTGGATATAATTTCGTTGCCAAACCAGGGCCCGGAGAAAGAATCACCAATAATCAAATAACAATCTCTAAACTTTAATGACCTCATCGACAGGTCGCATTCAAAATCAAAATTTTAAACTTGACATTTTCCTGACCGACAATTTGAAGGTTTGAATTTTGGTGCTTGCCTTATGTTTGTGATTTGGTGCCAGACTTGTCCAAAACGCTTTAATAACTTATTTTAGAATTTTGATAATCAACCCAATAGCACTATATTTTCATTAAATTCCAAATCAATACCATTAAAATATGTCGTCGCCAAACCAGGGCCTCCCAGACACATCAAGGACCCGTCCATCAAGGAAATAATGACCTATTGCATTTGAATGAAAACTGTCAATAATGTAAAATTGCCGCATTATTTGATCGGACACCTGTTGCGATATATTGACGGTAAACAGGATACATCGCTATCAATGATGAAATTGATCACCGATCAAATACGAGCGGCCGGGTCCTGATGTAAACGTCAGCCAATCTCTAGACGAGTTAACATGGCACACAAACAAAAAAAAGAAGGCCCATTTTGGCGACAAGCGCTTTTGCCTTCTTTTGGCGCGTCAAAAGAAGGAGCCTCGGCGGCTTGAGCCGGGCCAGAGAGGAACTACTACAGTTAAAATTTCCCCAGGGAAGCTCCGATTGGAAAACTGCAACCTGCCAAGGGCACCTTTCCAAGTATATTTTGGACAAATCTGATTTGGAGCTTGTATTTTGCCTGCCTGCCGGTAGGCAGGATACTTTTCTAGAATGAATGACCTCCTCCTGCGGATCCGGCAGTGCACCCATTGCCAAAAATATTTACCACTTGGTCCCCGACCACTGGTCCAGGCAAGCATCCATTCTCGCATTGCGATCATCGGTCAGGCGCCGGGTCAGAAAACCCATGAACGAGGCATCCCATGGGAGGATCAAAGCGGTGAGCGACTGCGTGATTGGCTGGGCGTGTCCCGAGAACAGTTTTATGATCCGGATCTCTTTGCATTCCTGCCCATGGGGTTTTGCTATCCCGGCAAAGGAAGGTCAGGCGACCTGCCTCCTCGTCCAGAATGTGCACCCCTATGGCATCCATCATTGTTGGATCGAATGCCTGGTATTCGTCTCACTCTTCTGATCGGCATGTATGCCCAGAAGGCCTATTTGGGACCAGAAGCGTCCGGGACCATCACTGAAAATGTCAAGCGATTCAGTGATTTCCTTCCGGCACAATTACCCCTGATCCATCCTTCGCCCCGCAATCAGATCTGGCTGAAAAAGAATCCCTGGTTTACAGAACAGGTTCTCCCGGCGTTGAGATCCAGGGTATCGAAGATCATCAGCGAATTATAACAGAATAGCGACAAGTAACTGATAATGTGGCATTTGACCTGTCAACCAGGATAACCTGATCAGGGTATATTGGGGAGGTTCACATACGAATACGGAATACAGGTTCGTTTCTGGAGCCGAAGCACATCGACATCACCAACACTTGTTTACCATGAACATTCAATCGCTTGCGATGAGCGCGTGTCTTGTGCTGACCCTGTTCTTCACAGCATGCCAAAAGGACGACAAGGGTTCGTCATTCCAACTGTATATGACCGATGCTCCGTTTGATGATGCTCAGGTCGAAGCCGTTTTTGTCACCGTGGCGGACGTGAAGGTCGACGGCCAATCCATGCCCGGATTCACGCCCAAGACCTTTGAACTAAGCGCCTACCAGAAAGGCGAAGTGTTCCTTCTGGGGGATGCCGATTTGGATGCCGGCAATCATCAGTCCATCACTCTGGTGATGGATTATGCCAATGATGCCCAGGGAAATACGCCGGGTTGCTATCTCAAGGAAACGGATGGCTCGGTTCACATGCTGAGTTCCACATCCAGCGAGATCACACTACCCGCCAGCTTTACCACGACCAACAGTGGTACGGCCCAAATGGTGGTTGATTTCGATCTGCGGAAATGCATCCAGCCTCAGTCCGGCGGCACGGACAAGTATGACTTTGTGGCCAAGGCGGATCTGCAAAATCGGATCCGGGTGGTGAACAAAGCCAGCTGTGGCACCATCAGTGGTACATTGACCAACCAGATCACCAACTCGGATAAGGTCATCGTCTATGCCTACGACAAGGGAACCTACAATGCCCTCCTGGAAGCCCAGACCCAAAACAGTATCGGTTTCCTCAATGCTGTCGCCAGCACGACGGTGGATGCAAATGGTTCCTTTACTCTGGCCCATCTGGAAGAGGGGGAATACGAGTGCGTGTTTGTCGCCGTCAAGGATCTGAATAACGATGGCACCATGGAGGTCCAGGGCC
>JAUIEA010000090.1 GCA_030429045.1 Bacteroidia bacterium
GATAATCCGCAGCAGGGTTGTTGAGCATCTGGGCAGAGACTTCACAGTACAAGACATAACACTCGGGAGAAGAGGTATGTATGCCAGGTATCGGTACAGATGTCTCTGGAAGTGAGAGGTGACAGCCAGGGCAAATGGTCATGTTCTATGAATAAAGACCGGACGACTCCTGAACAGGGTTACCAGGTGGGTACAT
Organism: Bacteroidia bacterium; assembly: GCA_030429045.1. Taxonomy (GTDB): domain Bacteria; phylum Bacteroidota; class Bacteroidia; order Chitinophagales; family Saprospiraceae; genus JAGNXB01. The sequence goes on from JAUIEA010000090.1 coordinate 197, forward strand.
CGATCAGGTCCTCGATGACCTCCACCGTTCTGGTTTGATTATTCATGTCCATTAATTCCAGGGTATATCGTCGAACCGGTCGTTGTTTATTTGTGAAATCATATTGGATATCCGTCACTTGTTCATACACGGTCAGGGCATAATCGGGTGCTTTTTCCAATAGTTGGTTGTGGAGTGAATTTCGGTTTTTCACCTTCGGGTTCCCCCAAAGGAAGCCGGTATTCAGGCTGAATTGCGGCCATTTGATCGGGCTCTCCGGATGAGGGACTTGAAAAAGGGGTTGGGCCGTTTCGTGAAGCATGCCCTGAAAAGGGACATAGTTGTTATTGATCCCGGCGGCATTAAGCAGTTTTTTTCTGGGAATAAAAATACTGTCGAACGTGATGGTATTCAGGTTGTGAACCGTGGCTTTGACGTAAAAGTGCTTGACGCTGCCAAAATCAAAGAACAGCTGATCTCCATCGAGGGAGTAATATCCCCGGATCAACTGGTTGAATGAACTGCCCGCATCCCTGGGTACCTTGTATTCACCGTTGTCAAAATAGACCGGGATCTGTCCATAGGAGATCTCATTGCGATGGTCATCTTCACTGAGGTAAATGAACCGGTAGTCATCCAGGAAAAACAGATAATTATTCAGCAGGCTACCCCGGGTCCGTAAATACTGTTTTTCCTCCGGATCCAGATGCGGGATCTCTTCCTGGCTGAGGGTACGGAAACTGGCAAAATGCTCATCCTCATCGATGATCACATTGTAGCGTACGGTACTCCAAACAAAATAATGATGATTTCCACCCGTGATCTTCGGCAGGGTATTGGTTTGGTGGGGAAGGGCTGTTGTGAACAGTGGCTCATCTGCGGGCGGATTTTCAGCCTGGAAATATCCCTTGGATTTAAATCCGTAGGGTGTATTGCATGAGCTCATCAAACCCAACAGGAGGAGGAGGGTCATCCATCTCATAAGGCATACCATTTATAAACTTCCAGATCGAAATATTCCTTTTCTATTTTATGATGGTAGGGATTATTACTGACATCTCGATGCAGATAATCCTGCAGGTCAAAGGGGATGTTCCAGATATTGGCCGAGCCACCGAATCCGAGGGTGTGGTTCATGTATTTGATGGCCAGACGTCCGGTATTGTAACTGAACTGCTCGAGGTCGGCATAAATGACATTGTCGACATAGAGCAGGCCGGTGGCTTCAAATGCATGGTTGGAAAATCCGGTGAATTTATCAAACGCTACTTCGATCTGGTGGGCCTCATTCCGGGTCTGGAATACGTATCCCAGGCATAGTCCACCGGTCCAGTACCGATCTTCCTGGTCGCCAAAATAGCTGAGGACGGGGCCACCATCATTATAGTAGGTCATGTAAAAATCGCCGACGCCGAGCATGAAATTGCCGAGTTGCTGGTGGAGGAGGGGGTGCTTCAAATGGCCTTTTTTTGTCAGTGCGATCTGGAACACCTGGGTGCTGGCAAATCCGAGATTGTATCTGTAGTCAGTATTGTTGACATTGTGATACATGGTCGTATATACGGGCACAAATCCTTCATGTCCGGGAGCCCGTCGGTCGACGGAGATCAGGCCGCCATACGAGAGTGAAATATTGGAATAGAGCGGGGCCCTGAATTTGCGTAATAGGGATGCGCCCAGATGATGCCGAAAGAGGGACACTTTCAGGTCGGCAATCGGGGTGAGGGCGATCTCCTTGTAGATGTTCAGATGACTGCGCACATGGACGTTGTAGGAAACATTGATCCGCAACTTTTTTGGGAAAGCCACCGACAGGCTCAGACCATGGGCCGTCTGCACGGATTGTGCCGTACCACCTTGGGTCATGGATGCCAGCAGGAGTAGAATGATGATGGGCCTCATGGTTGGGTCGTCTCGGGTGAAATCGGAATTTCCTCTGGCGGATCGGGCGGTGGTGGTTCGGGGAGCTGGTCCCGAAGACCGACGATATGCCCGGTTTTCTCTCGGTGCTTCCGGGCTTTTTTTTCAGCTTTTTTCTTTGACCTGGTCTTGTCGATCAGGATCCGTTCTGAATAACAATAGATCAAATGCTTACTCATAAACATGATTTTGCCTGTCCCGGAAATGCAGGAATCCACTTAAGGTACGAACATATAGGAATAAATGTTTAGTGTTATGGCGATAAATCAGGGTTGCCAGCTACTGGCGGCTGAGCCGACACCGCAAATTTTGAGGCAGATCGTTTCGCTGGATCACTCAATGTTGATCCCGTATTTCATCAGCAGTCCTTCCAGGCCAGCACGGGAGAAGGAAGCACCCTTGAGGGCATTCATCTCCGGATCAATGATATAATTCCGGGCCGTTCGCAGGTCGGCATTCACCAGATTTGTGTGTTCGAAAGCTGCTCCAGCCAGATCACAATCGTCGAATCGGGCGCCGGAAAGGTCGGCTTCCACAAATTCGGTTTCGACCAGGCTGCACCGAAGGAAGACGGTATTTTTCAGGGGGAGGCCATAAAAGGAGGACAGGTTTAACAGACAATCTTCGCATGTAAATTCAAGGAGAAAATGCTTGCAATCATCCAGACGCAGGCCCAACATTTTACAATCCTTGAAGCGCACTTCTTTAAAGGAGGTGTTTTTCAGGATGGCCATGCTGAGATCGCATCGTTCGAAGGTACAGGCGGTAAAAACAGTATTGGATAGATCCGCTTCCTGAAGGGCACAGTCGCGGAAGGTACAGCCGTCATATTCACCTGGTGTAAAATGGGGGATCTGCGTGAATGTTTGGTCGAGGAAGGTAAGTGTTGACATGGGTGGTGGAATGAATGGGGGTTCAAAGCGGAATGGGCCTCTTGATCCATTTGATCAGCTTGCCATCAAAATCCGTCCCGACGGATTCGTAGGTCCAGGGGATCATATTGGCATAGGAGAAAAAGGTCACCAGTCGGGTGCCCACCGGCATCAGGGCCAGTTGTTGTTTGACATAGAGGACATATTTGGCATGGCGAGTGCGGCTGAAGGTGATGGAATCATCGATCGCATCATCCGGGGTCAAATGTTCGAAAAATGAGTTGAAGTAATAAATGCCATCAAAGGATCGAAAGGGGATGTCCAGCATGTTGCCATGCTGGAAGGATACTCGTGGCCAGTGATATTTTTCGGCCAGAGACTGGGCCAGATCATGTAATTCTATCCGTTGTTCAATGCCGGTAAAATGACCCTCAGTGGTGGCGGCGCCGATCATACAGAATTTGCCCGCCCCCGATCCGATATCCAGGACCTTTTTCCCGGATTCATGTGCCAGAAAGGTGGCTGCCACCCGGGCGACGTCAATAGGGGTGAAATGAAAGTCCGCGATGACCTTCATTTCAGGCGGGTAGAGGGCATTAAAATCCTCGTCAGATACCGGGAGTCTGTTCAGTAGCTGGTCGAGGATGGTCATGAAAGGGAGGTGGACATTCTGATGGCCAAGATACGTAAGGTAGATCACCCCCGTTCGTAGATCTGCAGTCGGGATTGTAGCCGGAAAAGTTCAGACTGCAGGTCTTCCACCTTTTGGATCAGATGGAGGATCACATCCAGGCTGTCCGGGTCCAGGTTGAGATCCTGTTGCAGGCGGATGAGGCGCTCCAGGTGCCCGAGGTGGTCTTCATGAATACAGTCCAGTTGATCGACGGTCTGGATCTCAATGAGTTCCATGTCGCCGAGCCGTTGAATGAACGTCACTTCGACCTGGTAGTGGGCGCAAACTGTTTTGACCGGGATATACTGTGGAACATTCATGATTGGTTCAGGTTGGCCAGTTGGGTGAAGAGTTCTTTTTCCTTTGCAGACAAATGCCGGGGAATCCGGACATGGTAGGTCACATACAGGTCGCCGTGTTTCCCCTCTTTCTTGTAGCGGGGCATGCCCTTGCCCTTCAGCTTGACCCGGGTGCCGTTCTGGGTTTCAGGGGGGATGGTCAGTTTGACCTTGCCATCCAGGGTGGGGACGATGATCTCGCCACCCAGGACAGCGGTGTAGAGGCTCAGTTCGACCGTGGTATGCAGGTCGTCCCCGTCTCGTTTGAAGGCAGTGTCATTCTCGATGGCAAAGCGGATATAGAGATCGCCCCTGGGGCCGCCATGGATGCCGTCGCCACCATGGCCTTTGATCTTGATCACCTGTTCGTCCTGCACACTGGCAGGGATGGTGAGGCGAATCTTCTTGCCATTGACCGTCAGTGTCTGTTTCTGGGATTTTAGAATGTCACGAAGGTGGAGGTGCAGCTCCGCCTGGTAATCCGGGCCTTTGAACTGTACCTGGTTCCGCCGCTGGCCCGCACCGCGCCCCCCGAACATGGATGTGAAGAAATCAGAAAAATCCTCCTCTCCGAACGGACTCTGGTCACCTCCGGATGTGCTCCGGCGATACTGTTGCTGCTGGCGCTGTTGTTGTTTGGCGCGCTCGATCTCATCGGCATGCATCCAGTCGGTGCCATACTGGTCGTATTTCTTTCTCTTTTCCGGATCACTCAGGACCTCGTTGGCCTCATTGGCCTCCTTGAACTTGCGTTCGGCCTCCTTGTCATTGGGATTGATATCGGGATGATATTTCCGGGCCAGCTTCCGGTAGGCTTTTTTAATGTCCGCTTCACTGGCATCTTTGGGAATTCCCAGGATTTTGTAATAGTCGATGAAGTTCATCAGAGGATGGTGGTTCAATGGTTCACCATCCGTTTGGTAGATGGTGATCAACAAATTGTTAAGGTACTTCCATATCTCTCATCAGACCTATGATTGAAGTTTGTGTCTGGAGAAATGTTCATCATTTTTCGCTGGAGGGGATTCAAATAGGTTGAGCCAGATTTAATCGAATTAACATATGATCATGAATCAGGCACATTTGCATCTCGTTCTAAACCACCTCCCTATTCTGGGAGCATTATTTGGCACTCTAGTCCTGGTTGGCGGTTTTTCTCTCAAACTGGAGATCGTCAAGCGGACAGGACTGGGTCTATTTATTTTTGCTGCATTGTCAGCTATACCGGCATTCCTGACTGGCGAGGGTGCTGAAGAAGTTGTTGAGGGTCTCCCCGGTGTCGGAGAGAATATGATCGAGCGCCATGAAGACCTGGCCAATTATTTCCTTTGGTCTGTGATCGGATTGGGCATTCTGGCATTGGCCGCATTTTATGCATCGCTTCGGGCGTGGAAAATGTCTTCTTTATTAGTGATGCTGACATTGGCGGTCGCACTTGGTACAATGGTTCTTGCGCAGCAAACGGGTACGACAGGTGGTGAAATCCGGCATACTGAAATTCGTGGTGATGCCGCAGGGCAGAGCAACCCGCAGCAACAGTTTGACAATGACGACGATTAACTCGAAGATGACATTCAAAAGAAGACAACCAGTCCATCCTTCCGAAGGAAGTTGATATGGTTTATGGAGGAAGATCCGGGCCGAGCCATGGTCTTCCTCATTTATCCTATACTGTTGATGACGTGTGTCGCTGCTTGAAAGAAGAAATAGAAATCAATAACCGTGAGGGGTTGATCTTACGGCTGGCAGGATAAAATAAGGATCCCCTTTTCAGAGGCAAGGAGACTTGTGAAGGTCGGCCGGGTATTGCACAGCATGGAAGAAGTAACGAGATGTCCGCCAAAACTTCCTGGGATGGGTGCGCTGGAGTGTTGCTCATAGCAGCATGTTCCATTCCCTTGGAGCGACCTACCTTTGGATAATAATCGACTTCTGATGACATCTTCCTATACCCTGGCCATTCACGGCGGTGCCGGCACCATATTGAAATCTGAAATGTCCCCGGAAAAGGAGCGGGCATATACTGCTGCGCTGGAAGAGGCGCTGCAGGTAGGTGAGGCGATCCTGAAGGCGGGAGGTGCAGCCCTGGATGCGGTGATCGCCGCAGTCAGCTCCCTGGAAGACTGCCCTTTGTTCAATGCGGGCAGGGGATCGGTCTACAATGCAGTGGGAGGCCATGAAATGGATGCCTCGATCATGGATGGATCCAATCGGATGGCGGGTGGTGTCGCCGGGATCTCCGGCATCCGCAATCCGATCCGGTTGGCCCGGGAGGTGATGGATCACTCCGGACATGTCCTATTGATCGGCGAAGGCGCACAGCAGTACGCCGATGCCCGTGGATTTGAGCGGATGCCTGCCGACTATTTTCATGATGCTTTCCGGTATGCCCAGTGGAAAGAGGTGCAGGGAACGGAGGCGGTACAACTGGATCACACGATCAAGGACCGGAAATTCGGGACGGTCGGCGCGGTTGCTTTGGATGTACACGGACATCTGGCGGCGGGGACATCCACCGGCGGCATGACCAACAAGAAATTCGGTCGGGTAGGGGACAGTCCGGTGATCGGTGCCGGCACCTATGCATACGATCGCACCTGTGCCGTCTCCTGTACAGGCAGTGGGGAATTTTTCCTTCGTGGCGTAGTGGCCTATGACGTCTCCTGCCTGATGGAATACAAGGGAATGTCCTTGCAGGAAGCCTGTGATGAGGTGATCCACCGCCGTCTTACGGCCATCGATGGAGATGGTGGCCTGATCGCTGTGGATGCCCTGGGAAATATTGCCCTGCCTTTTAATACGGAGGGGATGTACAGAGCGAGTGTGAATGCAGGGCAGGAAGTATTTGTGGGGATTTATGGATAGGCGCTGTTTGCCCCGAGAACTCGGGGCCATTCGCTGTTCGCTGTTCGCTGTTCGCTTGGTTCCGTCAGTGGCTGGCGCCACTCAGGCAGCGGGGTCCCTCTGGGCAGGTAATGGGTAATGGGTAAAAGGTAAAGGGCCCAGGCGTTTGAGCCCCCTTCTCCGAAGCAAGGAGGACCCCGTAGGGGTCCAATACAATAGCCCCGGGCTGCGCCTGGACATGGGCCCTCAGGACCATCGTCCATGGTGGAACCCGGGGTTTATTTGATGAGGAAGATCTGTTTTGGCGACCTGTTTACCGGCACCGCAAACAGGGTGACAAAACACATGAAACGCAATCAGGATCGAAGAAATACATCAATCCAAAGACGGAATCTGCCACCTTTCCTTGAAATTACCATTCGCCCTTCGCTGGTCGCCGTTCGCTTGGTTCTGTCAGTGGCTTGCGCGACTCTGGAAGCGGGTTCCCCCTGGGCCGGTAAAAGGTAATGGGTAAAAGGTAAAGGGCTGACCTATCCCTGAATACGGTTGACCGTTTTAGAGGTTGGTTTATGAATAAGGTAATGATCATCATCACCTTTCTCATAACCTCCCACCTACGCCAAGGCTTCGGCGGGCAACGCATAACCTCCCTCCCCCGAGTACTCGGGGCCAAGGCTTCGGCGGGCAAGCATAACCTCCTTCACTCATAACCTCCAAACAGGCTGTTCGCTATTCGCCGTGCGCTTGATTCCGTCAGTGGCTGGCGCCACTCTGGCAGCATGCGCCCCCAATTGCATTTGGCTGACAAAAGACACCACGATTCCTTTTCGAAATATCGAAATAACCCCTTAACTCAATAACATCTCTCCTCGATTCCTTCACTTTTCTTATAACCTGATAACCTCCTCACCTCCCTCCTGGATCCCTTCTGCAGGATCATCCGACCATGAAGCGGAGAATCGTACTTTTGGGCTCTTCTTGATCCCCAGCCATGGCAGATTCCAGACGAGCGTCCAGCGCGAAATACCAGTCCCAAATCGTGGAGAGCCAGACCCGGCTGATCCAGTTCATGGGTACCTTGCTGCTGGCCCTGTTTCTGACGTATCTCATCCGGGATGACAGTTTTACCATCCCTCAGGTCTATGTACTTTTCCTGCTGCTCTTTTCCATCGGACTTTGGGTCACGGAAGCGATCCCGCCCTTTGCTGTCGGTATCCTGATTATTGGGTTTCTGGTCTTTTTTCTCGGGCAGCCGAGCATGGAGGAATATCAGATCGATGTCGGCAAGTTTGTCGATACCTGGGCCGACAGTGTGATCTGGCTGTTGCTGGGTGGCTTTTTCCTGGCAGAAGGGATGAAAAAAACAGGTCTGGACAGGCAGATGTTTCAACTGGTCAGCAAACGATTTGGTCATCATCCCGCTTATCTGCTTCTCGCCTTTATGATGACCACGGCAGTGATTTCCATGGTGATGTCCAATACTGCGACCACGGCCATGATGTTTGCCGCATTACTTCCCCTGATCCACAGTCTGGGGAAGGACAATGGCTATGCAAAATCGCTTCTCCTGGGCATTCCGGCGGCGGCATCGCTGGGCGGGATGGGCACCATCATCGGTTCGCCGCCGAATGCCATTGCCGTGGACATGATCAATCGCCTCCCTAGGATGGTCGAGAAGATCGATTTTCTGGATTGGATGATCATCGGGGTTCCGGTGGCCATTGTTCTGGTCTTGTTCTTCTGGTGGATCCTCAAGCGAACCTATCCCTTCCCGGCATCCATAGACCTCAGTTCACTGGAGGTGACCCAGGCTGAGAATGAACCCACCCTGGCCTATATCGGCAATTGGGATGAGCAACGGATCATGTGGATCGTCCTGGCGGCAACAGTTGGATTGTGGATGACCGGTGGGATCCATCCCATCCCCATGGCTGCGGTATCCGGTATTCCCATCATAGCGTTGACGATGACCAATATTATTACGTCAGACGATGTCCGCTCCCTGCCCTGGGATACCCTGATGCTGGTGGCGGGAGGGCTGTCCCTGGGACTGGCCATCCAGGAGACAGGGTTGATGAATTATTTCCTCTCCCTGCTCAACGACATTCATCTGCCGTCTATCCTGCTGATCGCCGCATTTGCCCTGATCACAGTGTTGTCATCCAATTTCATGAGCAATACAGCCGCTGCTGCGATCCTGATCCCGGCGGCCATCCTGTGGGAGGGTCTCTCCCCGAGCCTGTTGCCCCTGATTATTGGCTTGTGTTCCAGCTGTGCCCTGTTTCTACCCGTCTCCACCCCACCCAATGCAATTGCCTACAGCACGGGATTGATCGAACAGCAGGATTTTCGATTGGGTGGGATCACCCTCGGCATTGTGGGTCCCGTCCTGATCTCCTTGTGGGTGATGCTGCTGGTGGGGTTTGTGTTGTAGAGGGCAGGTCCTCCTTGAGTACCTAAGTGGCTGGCGCCACTCAGGCAGCGGGCTCCCTCTGGGCCGGTAAAAGGTAATGGGTAAAAGGTAAAGGGCCCAAGCGATTTGGCCCCCCCTCTCTTTGATAAGGTGAGGGGGTAAGGTAAACACGGCCTTTCGCAGTTAGCCCTTCGCCGTTCGCTTGATTCCGTCAGTGGCTAGCGCCACTCAGGTAGCGGACTCCGTGTGGGCCGGTAAAGGGCAAAGGGTAAATAGTAAAGGGCTCGAATAGTAGGCTCCCTTCTCCTGATCAGGAGAAGGGTTGGGGATGAGGTTATCACGCCACTCAGGTAGCGGTCTCCCTCTGGGCCGGTAAAAGGTAATGGGTAAAAGGTAAAGGGCTGACCTATCCTTGAATACGGTTGACCGTTATACAGGTTGGTTCAATAATATGGTAACGATTATCAATATTTTTCTCATAACCTCATAACCTCATAACCTCATAACCTCAGAACCTCCCACCTACGCCAAGGCTTCGGCGGGCAACGCATAACCTCCAAACAGGCTTTTCGCCCTTCGCTTGATTGCCTCAGTGGCTTGCGCGACTCTGGAAGCGGGTTCCCCCTGGGCTGGTGAGTGGAAAGGAAATGGAGATTGGAGTCTGCCGGTCAGCCCGGTTCCAGGGTCTGGTAAAGGATGCTGACCGTCTATCTATGATAGCATTGAGACGCAGGAGTGCTGATGGTATTCGCTGGCGAGTTGGTCCATTTGAAGGATTTCGGACAATATTGTAATTTACATGGCCAGAAGTGGATAATATCGTCACGACTCTATCCATTTCATGGAAAACTATCCAAACAAGATGAACACGCATCAAGTCGGCTTGCAAAGAGGACGATCCTTTGCCCTGGCGAATGCGGTGATGCAGTTGCAGGGTCCCTCCATAACCACTGTCGGTGTCCCGATTCCAAGCACAGTATCCGACATATTCTCCCTCAGGGAGGATTCTTCAATACTACTACAAATGGACAAGCCATTGGCTTCTGACATACGTGTTGTATTGCGGCAGGGTCAACAGGTGGACTTTCTTCATACGCGATGTGCTCTTCATGCAAATGTTGATTCATACTGACATGCAGGTCAGTATATTGCAAATAAGTAAACGTTTGATACAGAATTGTAGCGGATGTAGGAGAATGGCAGCTATTTTAGATGATAAAGTAATAATCTATATTATAAAAAATGAAAAATATAACAATTGCTGGGGGAGGAACTTTAGGTTCACAGGTCGCCTGGCAAGCTGCTTTTAAGGGATTTGATGTAATAGTCTATGACGCATTTGATACAGGACTAGAAGCTAGTAAGTCATTCCATATGCAATTTGCCGAATTATTTATGGCAAATCGAGGAGTTTCCCCAAAAGAGATTGATGAAACCTTTAATCGTTTAAGCTATACCACTAATCTGGAAGAAGCAGTAAAAGACGCAGATCTAATCAGTGAGTCTATTCCAGAAAACATGGATTTAAAGAAGAGGTTCTATCAAGAGCTGGCTAAGGCTGCTCCCGAAAAAACAATTTTTACAACCAATTCATCTACAACATTGCCAAGCGATTATGCTGAATTGTCAGGCCGTCCTGAGAAGTTTTTAGCCCTCCATTTTGCCAATGGAATTTGGGAGGCCAATATTGGAGAAATAATGGGTCATCCTGGAACTGATCCTGAAATATTTAATAGAGTTGTGAAGTTTGCCTCTGAAATTGGAATGGTGCCAATTCCGATTTATAAAGAACAAAATGGTTACATTTTAAATACATTGCTATCACCATTGCTTGATGCGGCGGGAGATTTGTTTTTTAACGGGGTCGCTGATTTTGAAAGTATCGACAAAACATGGATGGTTTCCATGGGAACAAAAATTGGCCCCTTTGGCATCATGGACATGATAGGCATGCAAACCATATACAATGTTTATGTTTTGTGGAGTGATAAATTAGGAGATCGAAAAAAGTTAGAGAGAGCAAAATTTATTAAGAAAAATTATATGGATAAGGGAAAGTTGGGGGTAAGCAGTGGGCAGGGTTTTTATAAATACCCGAACCCGAGGTATCTGGACCCTGATTTTCTAAAATAAGAATGACTGTAACAAACCATGCATCGGACATCCTCCTGAGCGTCGGCCGTTGTATATGGTAAAGCAAACCATCCTGAATCCGGTAAATTGCAACCCCGGAACCAGGAATCATTCAATTTACTCCCACGGCGCATCCACCGGCAGTACAGTGATCTTCCGGTCACTGATACGGAAGTGATCACTGTTGGCCAGGATGTGGACCGTCAGATTTGCCATGGACATCGGCGTCCCCTCAGGCAGGATAGATTCTGTATTGTGTGTCAGTTTGGATGGGTCGAAAAAGATGACCATTCCAGAGCCGATCACCTGGCAATCATTGCCATTCCGAATCAGGATGCCCGTGTCTTCGGCGAGGCCGACACCCAGGAGGTGGGGGAATTTAGCGGTGGCCTCGGCGATGCGATTGAACCGGCCACGTTGGATGAAATGCGAGTCGATAATCAGACCCGGGATCAATCCAAGGCCCTTGCCCATGCGAACTCCTCCTTTATACATGGCCTCGGTACTCTTTCCTCCCGCGATCATCTCGTCTGACATGGCCATGGCCCCGGCGCTGGTGCCGGCAATGACCACCGGCTCTTCATGGTATTTTCTGACCAGGATCTCTTTCATCGGGCTTTCGCCGATGATCCGGTAGATGCGGCTCTGATCACCACCGGAAAACATGATGATCCCTGCCTCCTCCAGCTTGCGGAGCATGTGCGGGTCCCGGGCATCCTTTTTTTGGCGGATATCCAATACGTCCACATGCGAACAACCAAGTGTATCGAAGGCCTTCACATAATTTTCGCCAACCTGAACAGGGATCTTGGAGGCCGTGGGGAGGATGACAACAGGTGTGTTGGTCGACCCTCCTTCCCGCACCACACGACTCAGAATGCCTTCATGGATGAAGTCGAGTGTATAGTTTTCATCCGGGCCCAATCCCTTGTCTTCATTCCCACCGATCGGGATCAATATGCCTTTGATGGCCATGCCTTGTCTTTTCTTGTTCGAATCGGCAAAAGTAGATATTCCCACATTAGCGATGGTTTTCTATATTGAGACAATTATGAGAAGCGGCTCCGGGAAACACCTCTCTGGAGCCGTTGCATCACCATCCAGTCACTTCTCTAGCCCGAGTCACTATGAAGATCCGTGAGATCAACGCCATGCGCGGACCCAATTACTGGTCCATTCGTCGACACAAACTCATCGTGATGGTCCTCGACCTGGAGGATATGGAGCAGCGGCCCACCGATACCATTCCCGGTTTTCTGGAGCGTCTGCAAGCCATGTTCCCCACCATGTACGAACACCGATGCAGCGAAGGTGCTCCCGGTGGCTTTTTCTCCCGGGTGAAAGAAGGCACCTGGATGGGCCATGTGATCGAACATATCGCCCTGGAGATCCAGACCCTGGCCGGGATGGATGTCGGCTTCGGGCGTACCCGCGGCTATGGGGAAGACGGCGTCTATCATGTGGTGTTTGCCTACATGGAGGAAAGCGTGGGTCGTTTTGCAGCCAAGGCTGCTGTCAGCATTGCCGAAGCGTTGATCGACGGCGTCGAATATGACCTGGAGGCGGATATCCAGACCATGCGAGAGCTTCGGGAAAAAGAACGACTGGGTCCCAGTACCGGTTCGATCGTCGACGAAGCCGTCAGTCGGGGCATGCCCTGGATCCGTCTCAATAAATACTCTCTGGTCCAGATCGGCTATGGATGCAACCAGAAACGCATTCAGGCCACGGTGACCAGTCAGACCAGCAGCATCGGTGTGGAGATCGCCTGTGACAAGGAAGATACCAAGGCATTGCTGCAGCAGGCGGAAGTGCCCGTACCCAGAGGGGAGATCATCAAAACTGAACGCGGGCTGGATGAGGTCATCAGTGACCTCGGATTCCCCCTGGTGATCAAACCTATCAATGGCAATCACGGCCGCGGGATCACGGCCAATATCAACAGCCGGGAAGAGGCCCTGGTCGCCTTTGAATCCGCAAAGAAGGTGTCCAATTCAGTGATCGTTGAGCGATTTATCACCGGCGAAGACTATCGCCTTCTGGTGATCGATTACAAACTGGTTGCTGCCGCGAAGCGGACGCCCGCCCGGGTGATCGGAAACGGATCATCCACCATTCGTGAATTGATCGATGAGGTCAACAAGGATCCCAAAAGGGGATATGGACACGAGAATGTGCTCACTGCCATACACATCGATGCCATGACCCAGGGGATCCTGGATAAAAAAGGTTATAGTGAGGATACTGTCCTGCCCGCCGGGGAGACACTCAACCTGAAGGATACGGCCAACCTCAGCACCGGAGGAACCGCAACCGATGTCACGGATATCGTCCATCCGGAAAATATCTTCATGGCAGAACGGATCGCCCGGATCGTCGGACTGGACATTTGCGGGATCGATATCATGACCGATAATATCAGCCAGCCTCTCGCCCTGACAAAAGGGGCTGTGCTGGAAGTGAATGCAGCTCCGGGTTTTCGGATGCATCTGGCTCCGACAGAGGGGCTTCCAAGGAACGTCGCCGGGGCAGTGATGGATATGCTGTATCCCGCAGGTACACCCTTTCGGATTCCGATCGTCGCTGTCACGGGAACCAACGGAAAAACGACTACCACTCGCCTCATAGCGCACATGGCCAAAATGATGGGTCACCAGGTGGGGTACACCACCTCGGACGGGGTGTATATCCAAAATCACCTGTTGGTGAAAGGAGATTGCACCGGTCCGGTCAGCGCCGAATTTGTGTTAAAGGATCCTACTGTTGATTTTGCCGTGCTCGAGTGTGCCCGGGGTGGATTGCTTCGAGCCGGATTGGGCTTCCATTATTGCGATATCGGGATTGTCACCAACGTGGCTGCCGATCACCTGGGACTGAAGGGTATACATACGGTTGAACAGCTGGCCCGGGCGAAAGGAGTGATCCCGGAAAGTGTGCTTCCGGAAGGGTATGCCATTCTCAATGCAGATGACGACCTCGTCTACAACATGAAGGAGAATGTCAAAAGCAAGGTGGCCCTCTTCAGTATGAATGAGGACAATCCGCGCATTCGTGAACATGGGAAAGCCGGCGGTATCAGTGCCATCTTTGAAAATGGATTTATTTCCATTTGCAAGGGGGAGTGGAAAATGCGGGTAGCAAAGGCCATTGAAGTGCCCCTGACCTTTGGCGGTCGCGCCCATTTCATGATCCAGAACGTCCTGCCGGCCGTGTTGACCGGTTATCTCAGAGGCTATAAGCTGGACGACATCAAACTGGCCCTGACCACCTTTATTCCATCGCCCAGCCAGACGCCGGGTCGATTGAACATGTTTGAATTCAAAGATTTCAAAGTATTGTTGGACTATGCGCACAATCCGGCAGGAATGCGTGCACTGCAAAAGTTTGTCGAAAACCTGGAAGGCTCTCCCAAGGTGGGGATCATCTCCGGCGTTGGCGATCGCCGGGATGAAGATATCCTGGAGATCGGGCAGATCTCTGCCGAGACATTTGATCAGATCATTATCCGTCAGGATAAGAATCTGCGCGGGCGAACCGAACAGGAACTCATTGACCTGTTGCATGAAGGGATCCGGAAGGTGGATGCAGAAAAAGAGGTCAGGATCATCCCTTCAGAAAAGGAAGCTGTGGCCTGGGCGATCACCCATGCCACGCCCGGGAGTCTGGTCGTGATGTGCAGCGATGTGGTGAGTGATGCACTGGCCATGGTCCGGAAGTATAAGGAAGAGGAGGCGGAGCGCCTCTATGAATTTACCAAGGATGATATTCCGAATATGTAATTCGAGCTGGTCATCTTAAAATTGACGTCATGAAAAAAATTCGGGGAATATTACTGCTGCCCTTTTTCCTTTTGGCTACCGGATGCGGCAATCAGGGTGAGAAATTTACCCCGGATAAACCATCCGATGATTTCCACATTAACACGGTCCAATACCAGGATTGCGAATACGTCTATGTGACCAATCCGGATGGATCGGTCACGGGTCTGACACACAAGGGGAATTGTAGGAATAAATTTCATATCGCCTTACAGGCAGATGCCAAATAGGCCGTGTTGACAACCCATTCCAGCTTTCGTTTTCACTGTTTCGGTGAGACACCTGCACCAACAGTAGTAATTTTATTTCTAACGAATTAGTGTTGGTACGAGTGTCTCACTCGTACCGAATATTCGTGCGGTGTCCCACCGCAACCTCATGACGGAGGTAATTCAATCTTCCTTGTGCAATCCCGACTTGACATGCAGGTCCATTTG
>JAUIEA010000242.1 GCA_030429045.1 Bacteroidia bacterium
TGCAGAGGAGACCGGCATAACGAGATCCGCCTTGATCTTTCTTAATGCATGCGTGATCCTAGAACTCATGAACGATGATGCCGTTTTTCATGCGGGGCTGGAACCAGGTTGACTTGGGTGGCAAAACGGAGCCCTCGTCTGAGATGGTCATCATATCCGCCAACGCGATCGGATAGAGGCAAATGCCTACCCTTGCTTCGGATTGATTGACCTGATGCCGGAAAGCATCCAATCCATAGACGCCGGGGAAGTACTGGACCCTTTCATCCGTTCGAACATCCTGGACATGCAGGATCTTCGTGAGGATCTCGTCATTGAAAAGATGGGTGTCCAGGATCACGGTTCGCTGGGCATATTGATCCAGTACTGCCTGTTTCCATCGGAGCAGATACCATTCCCGATGCAGATACATACTCATTTCATGAGGCGCTCCCGGTTTGATGGGCTGGTCGGAGATCTCGATATCCAGAACCCTGGATAAGCGGGCCATGAAGACCGTCGGTGACATTTCAACAAATACGTCCACAATCCGATTGAAGTCGAGGATCTCCACTTCATCAGATGAGAAAAAGGCACACAGGAGTCCATTGAAGGAGCCTCCTTCTGCGCGTCCATGCAATCGTTCGTACAGCAGATTGAGGGAGCTGCTCCGGTGGTGGCCGTCCGCTATGTAGCTTTCTCTGACATCCTCTGCAAAGATCCTGGACAGGCGATCGATCAGGTCGTGATCCGTGATGGGCCAGAAGCTATGATCCTGGTGATCTGATTCAAAGTGGACCGTAAACTCCGGATCATGTTGGTCGACCCAGTCGTGGAGCATATTTGTCAAATGGGGTACGGGCTTGTGGGTCAGGAGGACCGGTTTGACAATGGCCCGGTTGCGCAACAGCAGATTCAGGTGGATCTGTTCCTTGTCTGCGAGGGTATTCTCATGTTTTTTGATCTTGCCACCCAGGTAGTCCTTCAGGTCAGCAACAGCTACCAGGCCGATAAAGGCATGATCGGAATATTTGATCCGGTATACATAGTACCCTTCCTCTGAAAATCCACGGTAAACCCCACTTCGTCGGTATTCAGGATAGTTGTTCTTTATCCCTTTGAAGAATGAATCTGAAGACGTGATGTAATCCTGATCCGGATACACCGCTTTGAACGGTCGAATTTGCATACCTGCCAATTAGACTGTGAAAGTACTTACTCCACGGGAGGAATGGGCAGTTTTTACTATTTGGTCATGCGAACGATCCCGTTCAGCAACCAGGCAGATTCCTTTTTGGTGATCTGCTCGAGCACAGCATCTGCACGACAGGAGATCAACTTGAGATCTTTGACCATCTTACAAAACGCCTCCGACTCATTGCATCCGGCCTCAACCTTGGCCAATTCATCCAACGCGATAACCACAGGTTGAAGCTCCCGCTTCTTCCGTTGGACGGCTATCATGCGAAACACCTCCCAGATGTCTTTCTCTGCTTCGAAGTATTCCTTCCGGTCGTTCTCGCGTCCAACCTTGGATACCAGGCCCCACTCGATCAGCTCACGGATATTCATGTTGGCATTTCCCCTGGAAATACCCAATTCTTCAATAACCTGATCCGCGCATAGCGGTTTTGTGGAGATCAGCAACAAGGCGTGAATCTGTGCCATGGTCTTCGTGACCCCCCAGGAACCGGCGAGGCTACCCCAAGTCTCGATAAATTTCAACTTGCCCTCCTCAAGATTCATAGCGTGTCATTCATGAACCATAAAGGCGATTTCGGGGTGGATTGTTCATTTGCCGATCCTCCTTTGCCGCTTTGGCGTCAGTCTTTCTTATAAAACGGCAAACCGCATACTTCCGCCTCCAGTCGTTTACTCCCGGCCACGATCATGATCTTTGATCCTTTCGCTGTATAAGGGATCGTAACATATCCCATCCCAATAGGAATATCCAGGGAGGGTGATTGCGTTCCGGAAGTCACAATGCCAATTTCTTCCCCTTCCGGCGATTCGATCACATAATCATGTCGGGGTACACGGCGATCCAGCACTTTAAAACCCACCAGCTTGCGGGTCACGCCTTCCTCCTTCTGTCGGGATAGCCAGTCACTCCCGTTAAACTCACCTTTCTTCAATTTGGTGATCCAGCCCAGACCCGCTTCCAGGGGAGAAGTAGTGTCATGAATATCATTCCCGTACAAACAGAAACCCATTTCCAGACGCAATGTATCTCGTGCACCTAATCCGGCAGGTTGGATATTCTCCGACTTGCCAGCCTGGAAAACGGCTTCCCAGAGCGCTGGTAAATGTTCATTTTCGGTATACAGTTCAAAGCCGCCAGATCCGGTATATCCTGTCGCTGAAATCAGGACATTGTCAATGCCTGCGATACGGCCTTTTTCAAAATGGTAGTACGGGATCGCTGACAGATCCACCTCTGTGAGCTTCTGCAGGACCTCAACTGCTTTAGGGCCCTGAACGGCGATCAATCCCGTTTCATCCGAGATATCTATGATCCGGGTATCGAAGTGATTGTGCTGGTTGATCCAGTCCCAATCCTTGGCAAGATTGGAGGCATTCACGACCAGCAGAAATGCCTGTTCCCCTTCCGCACACATGTCTTCGGGGAGGCGGTAGACCAGG
>JAUIEA010000091.1 GCA_030429045.1 Bacteroidia bacterium
CATTTGGGGAAATGGAATCGTGATCCCGTTTTCCCTGAATTTCCGATCGATGATCCGACGCATATCACTCCTGACCTTGTTGATGCGAAAAATATTTCTGCTGAAAAACAGTAGTTGGAAGTCCAGGGATGAATTTCCAAAGTTGACCAGGCGTCCTTCGATCAGATCAGGATTGGATACATCCGGGTGCTCACTGGCACTTTCTTCCAGGATGCGGATGACCTTGTCGACATCGCTGCCATAGGCAACGCCCACATCTATGCGAAACCGGGTTTTTTCGGATTGGTGGCTCCAGTTGATGACCTTGCTCGTCGTGATCAGGGAATTGGGAATGATAATGGAGATCTCATCCCGGTTGAGGCCCTTGGAAGTCCGAAGGCCGATGCTCTGAATCTGGACCACATCGCCGTCGATCTCCAGGACATCCCCGATCTTGATCGACCGCTCCCCAAGAAGGATAATCCCGGAGATGATGTCATTGAAGGTCTGCTGGAGCCCGAGCCCGACACCGACCAACAAGGCAGCCGAACCGGCCAGGAGGAGGGTCAGTTTGACACCAATCGACTCCAGCATGAGACCGATCGCAATGATCCAAAGCACATAGCGTATGATTTGAAAAAGCGCATAGGTTGATCCCGGGTCAAGATTGTTTCGTTGAGTGCGCCGGAACAATGCAGTCCGAATACCCCATAATGTCAGCTTGGTGACCAGGAAAATAACCAGGATGATGGCAATATTGCTCAAGTGGATCTTGTAATCGCCGATATGGAATAGTTCGAATCCGAACAGTTGATCCAGAGTCTTCATGGTAGTACAGAGTTTAGAAGGGGGGTAAGTTAGGTGACATTGGCCAGGGTTCCTGCACGATCTGTTTTTCTCCTGAGTCCGGAACAGATCGCTCTGAACAATTCATTATTCCGTTTCGAGGTCCAGGCTCATTGTGGGCAGAAAACGACCGGGGATAGAGGTCGGCAATTGGCCGACCACTTCGAAGCCATATTGGAGGTAGAATCGCATGGCATTCGGGTCGGAATGCAGCTGAACGCGAGGGATATTCCTGCTGGACATCAAATGAAGGAAATGGGTCATCAGTTGATTGCCCACCTGCTGGCCTATAAACTCAGGTTCTACAAACAGATTGTCCATCAGTATTGCATCTTCACCATCCGTTCGAAAGGAGTAGTAGCCGAGGAGACTGTCAAATCTGCATGCTTTGAAAACCGTGTGCATACGAAAGTAGTCGGGTGTCAGGGTGAGTTCTTCATCCCACAACGCCATTTGCGCTTTCGAATACCCCCAGTAGGCTTTCGAGCGCTTGGTGAGAGCAGATAACGAAACATGGTCTGCGATGACCGCTGGAACAATCTGAATGCCTGCCACTGGATACGGAGGTTTTGCCCCTACAAGTTACAAGATTGGCTGTGCTTTGGCAAAAGCTGGGCAGAAGTCGGGCAAAGGCTTAGTTTTGCACCCTTTTATCCTGACGGCCTGTAGCGTTGGACTCCATTTTGCGAACGAGAGAGACCCATGAAAAAATATCTGAATCTTTTCGACCTGTCCCAAAAAGTCAATTACCGACTGGAAGTGCTTTCAGGCCTGACTGTAGCCATGGCCCTGGTGCCGGAGGCCGTCGCCTTTGCCCTGATTGCCGGCCTCTCTCCACTGACCGGACTGTATGCCGCCTTTGTCATGGGTCTGGTCACCTCCTTGCTGGGAGGAAGACCCGGGATGATCTCCGGAGCCACAGGTGCTGTGGCCGTTGTCCTGGTCGCCCTGGTCCAGTCTCATGGTGTGGAATATGTCTTTGCCACCGTGATCCTGGCGGGTATCCTCCAGGTGACTGCCGGCTTTCTGCGACTGGGGAAATTGATGCGCCTGGTGCCCCATCCGGTGATCTTTGGATTTGTCAATGGCCTGGCCATCATCATTTTCCTGTCGCAAATGGATCAGTTCAAGGATCCGACAGGGGCCTGGCTCACAGGCATGCCATTATTCGGGTTTCTGGGATTGGTATTGATCACCATGTTCATCATCTGGGGGCTACCCAAGGTCACTCGGTTGGTCCCGGCCGCCCTGACCGCCATCCTGGTGATCTTCGGATTGGTCACTTTTCTAGGGCTGGACACCAAGACCGTCGGTGATATCGCCTCCATTCAGGGAGGGTTTCCGCCATTTCACCTGCCCTCGATTCCACTGACCTGGGAATCCCTGATGGTCATCTTTCCCTATGCGGCGATCGTTGCCGGCGTGGGCTTGATCGAAAGTCTGCTGACCCTCAATATTATTGATGAGATCACAGAGACACGCGGCCGTGGAAATAAGGAAGCAGTGGCCCAGGGAACAGCCAATATCCTGTCCGGCCTCTTTTCCGGGATGGGCGGCTGTGCCATGATCGGCCAAAGCCTGATCAATATTTCTTCAGGAGCCCGTGCCCGCCTCTCCGGAATTGTTGCTTCTGTCATGCTTCTGGTCTTCATTATGTTTGGCTCCGGACTGATCGAGCAACTGCCCATGGCCGCCCTGACAGGACTGATGATCATGGTCGCCATCGGCACCTTCGAGTGGGCCAGCTTACGCACGTTTACCAAAATGCCGAAGTCGGATATTTTCGTGATGGTCATGGTGACCCTGGTGACCATTTTCCTGCACAATCTTGCCCTTGCAGTGATCATCGGCGTGATCATTGCGGCACTGGTTTTTGCCTGGGATAATGCCAAGCGCATTCGCGCCCGAAAGCGCATCGATGAGGACGGGATCAAACATTATGAGATCTATGGCCCGCTCTTTTTCGGATCGGTGTCGGCCTTTGCCGAGAAGTTTGATGTGCTCCATGATCCGGACGAGGTGATCATCGACTTTGCAGAGAGCAGGGTGGTGGACATGTCGGCCATCGAAGCACTCAACAAGATCACGGAACGATACCTGAAAGTGGGAAAAAAGGTGCACCTGAAACACCTCAGTCAGGATTGTCGTCAACTCCTGCAAAATGCTGAGGAAATTATTGACGTCAACGTATTGGAAGATCCGACCTACAAGTTGGTCGTGGATGACGAACGGATGAAATAAATGCGTCAGCTCACCCGGTGCCCCATCTGACCATCATATCCAGACGGCTATCCGGGCTTGGAATCTGAAAGGGTATATAATGTCCAGGTGGCTCCAAGAAAATCCACCAATGCAAACATGAGTATCATGACACCGACCTGGTTCATAATCCACAGGCCGGCCATGAACGCCGCTGCGAAATAGCGCAGATAAACGGTGACCTTGTACAAGGGAGCGACAGCGTATTTGGCTATGCAGATCTCTAACACCCCAATGCAGAAAGTCAACAATCCGACCATTCTGGCGATCCAGAGCTGGTCGTCATATTCCAGCTGAAAAAGTTCGAGAAGCGTATCGGGACAACACATCAACCCCAGCCCGGGGATCAGGATCAGGTAGGCTCCAAAGACATATAGGGAATTGGTTGTGGATCGCATTGTTCTGTACTTCCAGGTTGGATGAATTTGCTTGGCACCAGTGGACATTTCCTCGAGAATTGGACCGACTGGGGATACCAAGATAATCATAGGTGTTGAAGATTCGATGTTGTAGGGGTGGGCTACTATTGCCAAACGGAGAGTCGGGAGAATTGGTGATGCATAAAACGCGAAGTCGTTAAGAATTCTATAAAACTGCTTCAGAACCTAAGCACTTGTTTTTCTACGTTGCAAATGCATGTGTTCAACCACTCCGTGGTTGTGTGGTTTACGCACGGGCTTCCCCTGGATTTCATCCGGGGCTATTCAAATTCAACCACTCCGTGGTTGGTGTGGTTGTGCATCATTTTTCCAGGAAATCATCCTTGGGAAATTCATGTTCAACTACTCCCTGGTTGTGTGGTTCAGGCATAGATTCCCGCAGGAAATCACCTTGGGTTATTCATGTTCAACCTCTCCGTGGTTGTGTGGTTTACGCATGGGCTTCCCCTGGATTTCATCCGGGGCTATTCAAATTCAACCACTCCGTGGTTGGTGTGGTTGTGCATCATTTTTCCAGGAAATCATTCTTGGGAAATTCATGTTCAACCTATCCCTGGTTGTGTGGTTTACGTATGAATTCCCCCAGGATTTCATCCGGGGTTATTCATATTGAACCACGACGTGGATTCTTCGTGTTTCGAAATATCGAGATCACTCAATCTCTCCTCAACTCCTTAACTCCTTAACTCATAACCTCCATCACGACTTGTATCGAATCTTCTCATACAGTTTGACCATGGACTGGATCAGCTCCATTGGGGTCGTGAGGATCTGATAATGGTTTTGCCCGAACATTTGAGGGAGATAGTACTTCGCCTGTGCTTCCACCGCCAGGGCATAGGAATTGATCTGGCGCTCATGTAATTCGCGGAGGGCCTGTTGGACATCCTGGATGCCGTACTTGCCCTCGTATTTATCAAAATCATTCGGCTTGCCATCGGACATGAGTATCACCCATTTGTTTTTGGTGGACCGTGTATCCATTACCGCTCCGGCATGGCGCAATGCGGCACCGATGCGCGTATATCCCTGCGGTTCTACAGCGCCTACCTTCAACTTGCCCGTTTGCCAGGATTCGTCGAATTCTTTCAGGGTCAAAAAGGTGGAATAATTCCGGGTCTTAGAGAAAAAGCTGCAGATCGAAAAATCGATGCAAAACTCGTCCAGGATCTCGCCGAACAGGATGGACATTTGTTTTTCGACATCAATGACCCGGTTTCCAGCGGCATATCCGTCGCTGGATAAACTGATATCCAGCAGGAGCATCAATGAAAGGTCCTTGGCTTTTTTCCGTTTGTCGATATAGATATTATCGGACGGGGTATGCCTGGCATGCAGGTCGGCGATCATATCGGTGATGGCGTCGATATCAAATTCGTCTCCCTGGGATTGTCGGCGATGCTGTTGCATGGTGTTGTTCAGGTTGGCCAGCATCTTGCGGAGGTTGGTCAGCACCCGGGCGTGATCCCGGATGGTCCGGGAATAATAATCTGCATCGGTCTTGACCTGGGTCCGAGGGTAGACCTTGCAAAAATCAGGTTTGTAAACCCGTTTTCGATAATCCCATTCATCGTATTTCAGGTGAAATCCATGTGGGTCCCGCTCGGCACTTTCGGAGATGGTGGTATTCTCGATAAATTCGGCCTGATAGACGGAGTGGGCCTGGTCATCCACACGAACGGTGAATTTCATATTCAATTCGTCCAGGGCTTCCTGATGGTCTTCAAGCTCATCATCACCATCGAAATCGCGCCAAACACCACTGAATTCATCAGCGGTTTCCACCTTTTCAAAATTGTGGGTCAGGATATAATCTTCCTGTTGTTTTTTATCGACGATAATACTGCGGATCTCCTCGACTGCCTTGGATTGGATCAGGGTGGTCGGTTGTTCATGGGCTGCCCGCTTAATTTCTTCAGAGGTATTCTGAAGCAGGACATCCGATTGGTCTGGTGGATCGTTTCTCATCCATTTTCCATACAACCATGTCAGATCAGCTGGAGTGTTTTCCGGAGCGCTTTGTTCCAGGAACGTTTGACACCACTGATGGATCAGGGCGACCGGGGGGAATTGATGTTCCAGCTCGACCAGAATAACAGGAGAGGCTTCCAATGCATGCTGCCGGGCATCTGCAAGGGGGAGGTCATGATCTGCGGGTCCGTTGAGTTCTAACTGACGCTGAATGTGCAGGTAAATGATCCTGTAGAAATAGAATGCCAGATTGTCTTCAATAGTTGGAAACAGGGCACAGGAGACGGGCAGGAAAAAATTATGCTGCTTGTATCCGCCTTCACGTTCGGCTGGAAAGATCTCGATGGCATCCCCGGAAATAGCCCGGGCCAGAATGGTAAGTCGCTGCTTGACATCAGCCAGATCCACCTTGCGGGCATCGGCCTCTGCAGCGGCGAGTTTTTTCCGTTTGAGGAAGGTGACCAGGCGTCCAAAGAGATATTCGTCCAGTGGCATAGTCAGATCATGAGGTCACTGAGATCACCCAGGGCCTGAAGGACATCAGGATCATCAGTCAGCGGTTCGATAACGGAAACCTTGACCGAAAGACGTTTGGGCAGGCCACTGTGAATGAGTTTGGCGGCATCCACCAGCAAGCGGGTAGACACCGTTTCGGAAAGGCCCAGTTCGGTGAGGTTGCGGATCTTGTTGCCGATCTGGACGAGTTTTTTGGCATCCGCAGGATCGACGTTGGATTCGGCCTCCAGGATGGTGGTTTCGATCGACTCTTCGGGATAATTGAACGACATGGCGATGAATCGCTGACGGGTCGACGGCTTCAGTTCCTTGAAACCCCGTTGATAGCCGGGATTGAAAGAGGCCACCAGCATGAAGTCGGGATGAGCCTTGATGGTTTCGCCGAGCTTGTCAATGAAGAGTTCGCGCCGATGATCTGTCAGGGAATGAATGGAGACAATAATGTCCGGACGGGCTTCGGCAATTTCATCCAGGTAGATAATGGATCCTTCCTTGACGGCGCGGGTCAGCGGGCCATCAATCCAGACCGTCTCAGCGCCCTTGATGATAAACCGTCCGATCAGATCCGTGGAAGAGGTCTCTTCGTGACAACTGATGGTGACGAGGGTACGGTCCAGCTGGTGGGCCATATATTCGATAAACCGGGATTTTCCTGTTCCCGTGGGGCCCTTCAGTAGAAATGGTATTTTATTCTGATAGGCATGGCCGAACACTTCGACCTCCTTTCCGACGGCATGATAATAGGGTGCAGGTGTATTCATGTGATGGGCTGGGTAGAAAAACATAGGGCCAATACCAGGTACTGACCCTATGTTTCATTGAGTGAAGCCTAAGCCGAACTTTTTCGGCTTTACACTTCAGAAAGACTATCCGTTAGTCGACCAGTGCCTCATTGGAAGGCCGGCCGTATTTGATGAATTCGTAAATGTACAGGGTGATCCCTGATGTGAACAATGTAGCACAACACACAAGGATAAAGAAGTGAACCTGGATCTCTTTTTGAACCAGGCCGAATTCGATACCCACCTTGCGTTCCAGATAGACCTGGGCCACACCGGCGACGCCAAAGGCCACCGTCATACCCAACATGCCGATGTTGGATAGCCAGAACGCCAGCATACCGGTGTTGGTGTTGAATAACTTCCGGCCGGTCATGTTCGGCATGGTGTAGGAGATGATGGCAAAAACGATCATGCCATAGGCGCCCCAGAAAGCCAGGTGACCATGCATGGCCGTGACCAGTGTTCCATGCGTGTACATATTGACCTGTGGAAGTGTATGGGCAAGTCCGAGCAATCCGGCACCGACAAATGAAACGATGGCTGTGCCCAGTGTCCAGTTGAGGGCTGTCTTGTTGGGGTGTTTCTTTTCACCCTTTCGATACATGGCTACGGCAAAGAGGGCCATCCCCAGGAACGCCAGTGGTTCCAGGGCTGAGAAAATGCCACCGACGATCAACCAGGTTTTGTCGACACCGATATAGTAATAGTGGTGTCCAGTACCCAGGATACCGGAGATGAAGGTCAATCCAACGATGACATAGAGCCATTTTTCAATGACTTCACGGTCAACCCCGGTGATCTTGATCAGCAGGAAGGCCAGTATACCACCCATGATGAGTTCCCATACACCTTCCACCCACAGGTG
The DNA here is from genome assembly GCA_030429045.1 of Bacteroidia bacterium. Classification (GTDB taxonomy): domain Bacteria; phylum Bacteroidota; class Bacteroidia; order Chitinophagales; family Saprospiraceae; genus JAGNXB01. The sequence goes on from JAUIEA010000091.1 coordinate 7,659, forward strand.
GACCACCCACCAGCGGAAGAAAGAGTCCATGGTCTGGTTGTCAAACCAGATCATACCTGGGAGGTAGAGGAGGGCCGCAAACACCAGGCCCATGGTCAGTACCAGAGATGTGGTGGTCCGTTTTTTTCCCTTGTACAGGGTGGCCAGAATAAGACCCAGAAAGGTCAGGACATTGAGGACGACCAGATAGTCGAGTGGACGAGGGATCTCGAGGAATTTCCGTCCTTCCCAATAATTGAAGTGATAGCCGATGATGGCAGCGACTCCGACAAGAGCCAGCGTGATGAGCTGGATATAGGCCAGTTTGACATTGACCAGTTCATTTTCGGCCTCTTCAGGTATTATGTAATAGGCAGCCCCCATGAATCCGGAGAGGATCCAGACGACCAGCAAGTTGGTATGGACGGCCCGACAGGTATTGAACGGGAAGATGTCATGCAGGCCATCATACCCCATGTGCGCAAATCCCATGATGAAGCCGTAGACGATCTGGAGTGCCAGGAGGAGCATCGACAAGGCGAAGAACCAGTAGGCGACTTGTTGTGATTTATATTTCATAGCGTATTTCGATTTTGGCGTCTAGCATTACTGTTTCAGATCCGGTTCCGGCGGGAAGCCGTTGAGGTCGACCTCACCGATCCATTTAAAAAAGGCGACCAGGTCATCGGCGTCATTTTCCGAGAACCCGTAAGCCACCATCTTCCGGCCATTGGGTGCCCAGGGCGCCTTGGAGGTCAGAACAGCCTTGACAAAAGGCTCACCCCGGCGATCGATCACCTTGGTGAGTTCGGGTGCGTAGTAGGCGCCTTCTCCGAAGATGGTGTGGCAACCCATACAGTTGTTGGACTCCCAGAGGTGCTTGCCACGCACCACCTGGTCCGTCAGGTTTTCTTCATGAGTCTGCTTGGGAACCGCATTGCTCAGTGAATTCCAGGACAAGCCCAGAAATATGGCAAATGTGATCACCGTGCCTCCCAGAAAGAATGTTCGAGCTTGTGATTTAGAGAGCATGTGAACGAGTTTTAGCGTTTGGGTGGATATTCATTCATTGTGTATTGACCTTCCTGCCATTCCAGTCGTCATCCGACGCGTAGAACGTAGTGAAGGTATGAAAACCGAATAAAAGACAAAAGTGTCCTCTATCAATTCATGCGATGATCTAAGTCTTCTATCAGGATTGTCTTGGTCTGTATCTATTCACTCAGGAATCGCACTGAAACATGATCTTCCACGAAGGATCCAGGAAGAGCGTCAGCGCGATTTTGCACACAAGCCATGACTGCCTGTGCAGCGAGTTCCCCCACACCAGGGTTGACAACGAGAGTCCGGAAGTATCTGACCTGCTAGGGCTGTTGATCAAACTGAAGTGGCATCCAGAAACACATCCGTAAGAGTGAAGCAGCCATTCCCGGGACGGGATTAATGAGGAGAATCCAGCCCCTTGGCGGGTGCGGTCGATAGTGTTCCAGAGCTGAACATGATTTCACCTCCCCGGTTCGTCAGTTCGAAATATCCCTTTGTAGGTGACAGATGACCGTTGACCTGAACCGGGCCGCGCATATCCACCTGGAGGTTGAAGACCCGGATCCGGTCGCCTTCCTTTTCCACGGTGTAGAACCCCTTTGCGAACCAGCGCATCTTTCGGGCGATTTCCGGCTGGATCTCCGCCAGGTATTCATCATGGATGGGGAACGAATAACGCTCGGAGTCCAATCCGGTCAGGAGGGAGTATTTCTGCAGGATCAACTGGTCCTCTGATCGTGCCACCGCGTACCAGTGCACACTACCCATGCCGACCGGAAGGGTCAGCATGTCCTCTGCTTGGATCGTGATGCCGACCAATTCCCGATCATAAGTGGCCTGCACATGTTGCTTGATGCCCAGGGTCAGCAGGAGGTATCCTGTGCTGATGCCCAATCCCAGCCAGTTGAAGAGGTGCCGGTTTCGGGCTGTGGGTTCCGTTCGCAAACTGAAGATCAGTCCGAACAGCAAGGGCAGGGTGTATACCGGATCAATGATGTTGACGCTGTCCAGCCCGAGGCGCATATCGCTGAAGGGCAACAGGAACTGTGTACCATATCCGGTAAAGAGATCGAGCAGGACATGGGTGACCAGGGCGAGCCAGACGAATATCCAGAGGGTGCCGGCCGGTATGTTGCGGAATCCCCGAATTCGTTTCAACAACCAGGTAAGGGCTGTTGCTCCGACCAGACCGCCTGCCAGTGAATGGCTGTAACCCCGGTGAATGGAGAGCATCTCGTAGGCGTCATACCAGGCATACAGGATGACATCCAGGTCTGGAAGGGTGGCGATGATCGCTCCGGCGAAAGCGGCTTTTCGGCCCAGCCGTCGTCCCAATACCGCTTCTCCGACTGAAGCGCCCAGTATGGCCTGTGTGATGCTGTCCACTGTTGAAAAAAATTGATTGTGCCCAAAGGTACACTGCCAACGGGTAGGTCCGGCTCATGGAAAGCCCTCCCGACATGGTGTTGAGAGGGCTGACCCGACCTTAACCTGAAATGCAAATGTCTTTTATGGATTATCCTGGGGATAAATAAACTGAACGGCTGAAGAGCGGATCGCCGATCCAAAGACACCCAGGCCACCCTGAACCGTAGAATGGAGAAATGCGGGCTCGACAAATGGATTGAGAATGGATTCCAGTTGCTTGTCCATATCCGAATAGAAAGCTGCGGCATTTTCATCCAGGGTCTGCATATAAATAGTGGCGGTGTCGCCTTCCTCGTATTCGAAGGAGACTTCCAGATACAGCTCGAAAAATGCGCCATCGATGGCGTAATCACTGAAAATGGACCGTCCGATATCGGTCACAAAAAAGAGCTCGTCTTCTTCCACACAGGTATTGATCAACCCATCCAGGGCATGGGCATGATATCGAGATGTATCAATCCAGCGATCCATTTGAAAACGATAGTAATCGCCTTCCCCGGGATTGTCGTGGAAACGAATGATCACTCCGTCATGACCGCCAAATACATCAAAGAATTCCGGGGTGTATTCCACGTCCGAAAGGGTAACAGGTTTCAGGGCAGTAGACGTTTCTCCGGTCAGGGTCTGGCCATCTGCCTCGATCAGCAGTTGATAGGTTTGATCTTTTTCAATGATCATATCTGCCGTGTAAAAGGGCACCCAGCGACAGCGAAATTTATCAAAAGTGGAATCCATTTCCATGATCGTATTCATTCCGTTCACGGTCAGGATGACCGTGGCATTCCGGACAAATACCTCCTGTGGGGTGACCTTGTCACTGAAGAAGGAAGCGCTTCGGCTGAGATAGAGCAGGGGTGCTTCGCCCACATACAGGATCCCTTCGACAAAAAGCTGCGGCTGGTGGTGATCGGGAAGTGAAATATCCACGATCTTCTGGCAAGCCGATCCGGCAAGCAGAATACTCAGGATGCAGGACATAAATAGAGCAATATGGTTCATGGAATTAGAATTTGAAATTGTAGGAAACCGATGGAATAATGGGTAGAAGTGAAACCTGTTTGGCCTGGGGTTGGTCCGTGTTCACATCCACCTGGAAATAGATGAAATACGGGTTCTGCCTGCTGTAAAGATTGTACAGGCTAAACACCCATTCACTGTCATACACCTGGCCAAATAAGGACCGCTGCTTTTTATAGATGGCAGAAACATCCAGTCGGTGATACGCCGGCATGCGGACATTATTTCGCTCCTCATAAATAAAGTAATTGCCTTCGAACAGGCTGGCGCCCTCCTGCGCGGAGATCCGTCCGGTGGGGACAGTGAAGGCCGCCCCGGAGGTAAAGACAAATGTGGAAGCAAACGACCATTTTTGATTGAAGGCATAACTGCCAGTGACACTGAGGTTGTGTCGCTTGTCGTACCGATAGGGAAAGGTCTGGCCAAAGTTGAGTTCGCCAAAACGCTGATCCGTCCTGGACAGGGTGTAGGATACCCAGCCGGTCAGTTTTCCGGTGTTTTTCTGAATAAATAGTTCAGCACCATAACTCCAACCCTTTCCATACGTGAGGAGTGGATCAATATCCAGACTCTGGGCAAGCTGATTTCCCTCCTTGAACAGGACCTGGTTTTCCATGTCCTTGTAATAGATTTCCAGACTCATCTCATAGTTGTTGTCCTTCAGATTGTGGAAAACCCCAAGTGAGACCTGTTGGCTGGTTTGGGGCAGGGTCCGTTTGGAGGAAGGTGCCCAGATGTCATACGGGATAGAGGCCGCAGAGCCGGGGATGAGATGAATAAACTGGTTCATCAATGTGTAAGCAGCTTTGACACTGGTCCGATCGGCCATCTGCCATTTGATCCCGAGCCGGGGTTCGATCCGGGTATACCGGGCACTGTCACTGGAATAGAAGGGCAGGCGAACTCCGCCGGACAGGGAGACCTGCTGGCTCAGGCGAATGTCATCATCGAGATACAGGGCGGCCTCAGTAAATCGCTTTTTTGGAATATCCTGGATGGGGCGTTCCGGTGTGGTCTGGGTACCCGGATTAAATCGTGCATTTCCTTCGGATCGCAGGGTATGGTGGGTGACCATTCCCCCGAATTTGACCTGGTGGCGATAGTGGGGGTAATAATTGAATTCCATTTTAGCTGTCAGGTCGCGAATGCCGGAAATGACATTGGATTGTACACTGTTCTGTCGGGCCTCGATCGAATAATCATAGTCGTTATAGATGAGCGAGGTATTGGCAAACAGCTTGTCGCCAAAAATATGATTCCACCGCAACGTGCCCGTGGTATTGCCAAAGTTGATCTTGTAAAAAATACCGGCCTGTTCATAGTTGAGAAGATCGGACCCCTTAAAAAAAGAAGCGAAAAGACGATCGTTCTGGCCAAGACGATAATTGACCTTGGCATTGAGATCATAGAAATGATAATTGGTATTGATCTTCCTGGGGAGGAATGGCTTCAGGATGACGTCCAGGTAGGTGCGCCTTGCGGAAAGAATGTAGGATGCTTTCTCTTTTATGATCGGTCCTTCCAGGGTCAGTCTGGAAGAGATCAGTCCGATGCCTCCATCGCCCTTGAATTGCCGATCATTTCCTTCTTTCATGGAAATATCCAGGATGGAGGAAAGGCGCCCTCCATACTGGACCGGAAATCCCCCTTTGATCAGGGTCACATTATTGATGGCCGCAGTATTGAAGGTGCTCAGTAAACCGAACAGATGATTGGGATTGTAGACGGTAGCTTCATCCAGTTGGACCAGGTTCTGATCGGCATTTCCTCCGCGTACATGAAACCCGGTCGTGCCTTCATTTCCACTTTGCACTCCGGGTAAAAGCTGGATCACTTTCATGACATCCGCCTCTCCGAGAATGGCCGGCAATTCCTTGACCAGTTTCAATGGCACATCCAGCACACCCATCTGTGTCTGGGTGACATTGCGGTCGTCGACCTTATCCGCTGTCACTTCGACCAATTCCAGATCTGTTCCCGATGGAATCAGGTGAATATCGACCAGGGTTTTTTCGGCGCTGTATATTTTCTTGACCTGGGGTTCATATCCCAGGTAGGAGATCACCATGACCAATGTATCCCATTGAGGCAGGGAAAGCGAATAGAATCCGTAATGATTGGTGGTGACGCCCGTTTGATGTGCGGGGACGGCAATGGTGGCGCCGATCAATGATTCACCATTGGCTGCATCCCGGATCGTGCCATAGATCGATGATTGCTGTGCCTGACAGTAGCAGGCGCTGAATATCAACGTCAGCATCAGGAAAGGTCGCAGGATTCTGTAAAAGGGGATATTGGACATAACAGTAGATTTGTGCTGTTAGTGGTCCATACGGCAGTTCAGGTCCAAATGGCTGCGTCCTGTAGAAATGATTTTTGATTCCGTCGACTTTCCAAATGAGGATTAATCGTAGACGGATCTCTTTTCCTGAAGGCTTTGAGTGGGGCCACCCTCCGGGTTAGAACAAAGAGCTGATCTTAAAAAACAAAAATTCAATTTTTGAAGATCAGGGAGTCGTTCTCCCGCGAACAGGAAAAAATGAGAATAGGGCGGAGACTTGACTACCTTTTTTTACGACGTTGGTTGGCGATTTTGTCTCCTCGTGTTTTCGGCTTTTTGTATTTCTTGGCCAATTCGCGCCGGTAAGAGCCCCCTTGGTTGACCTTTCGGTTCTTCGCTTTCTTTTCGTGAAATGCCGGACCTGGTGCGTCGTCTCCACCTCTGCGTTTGTGTGGGTTCTTCTCGATCAGGCGAGGACGTTCGTCCGGTATGAGTTCCCTTGAGATCTCGACTTCTTCGGGGAGCGGGAGGACGGGAATTTCATAAGTCATCAAAACTTCGATGGCCAGTTTGGCCTCTTCTTCTTTTTCTGTAAACAGCAGAATGGAGTAGCCTTCATGCTCTGCCCGTCCTGTGCGCCCGATCCGGTGCATATAGTTCTCCGGAAAGGCAGGAGTGTCAAAATTGATGACATGCGAGATCTGGTCCAGGTCCAGTCCGCGGGCCATCACATCTGTAGTGATCAGGATGCGAAATCCTCCCGTATTGAATTGATCGATCGACTGGATCCGGTAATTCTGGGATTTATTGGCGTGAATGATGCCGATGGCATTCCCAAAATCATCTTCCAGGGCGGCGAAGATGCGATCCGCATATTTTTTTGTGGGGGCAAAGACCAGTACCTTCTGGAAGGTCTTTTTATCGGCCAGTAAATGTCGGAGCAGGTTGACCTTGGTGTAGAAGTTCGGAACGGGATAACAGGTCTGTTTGATATTCGTTAGCGGAGTGCCACTGACGGCAATGGAGATCGTTACTGGCGCAATGAAGAAGTCCTGGATCAGGGATTCGACCTCCTCTGTCATGGTCGCTGAAAACATGATGTTCTGCCTTTTTTCTGGCAGGAGCTCGAACAGATTGGTGAGTTGAAACCGGAAGCCGAGGTCCAGCATGACATCCACCTCATCAATGACCAGTTTCTTGACCGATTTGAGAGCGAGGGCCCTGGCCAGGACGAGGTCATACAGTCGTCCAGGGGTGGCGACTACGATGTCGGCCCCCTTGACCACTTCCATCTTCTGGGTGTTGATGTTGACGCCCCCGTAAATGCCCATGATGCGGATCGTCATATAAGTGGTCAGCGCTTCGATCTGTTCGACGACCTGCATGACCAGTTCGCGAGTCGGGACGAGGATGAGGATGCGGGGGTTGACCTGTCGGGAGAATTTCAGATCCTGGAGCATGGGGAGCAGGTAGGCCAGGGTTTTTCCGGTACCAGTCTGTGCGATCCCCACCATATTGGCCCCGGACAGGATGACGGGATGCGATTGCTCCTGGATCGGCGTGGGGGTATCAAAGCCCAGATCGTCAACCGCGTTTTTCAGCGCTTTGGAGAGATTGAGGTCCTGGAACGTCGTCATGATAATGGGTTGAATGGGGCCAGAGGCGAAGTTACGGTTATTCCAAGACCATCCCAGGGACGGAGAGAAGGAGAGACGGTGGGGCCGTGAAACAAGGCGGAAATCGGAAATCGGAAATCGGAAGGTGGAAAGCGGAAAGCGGAAAGCGGAAGTGAGAATGAGAGCGGGTGTTGTAAGG
>JAUIEA010000243.1 GCA_030429045.1 Bacteroidia bacterium
CCGGCAGCTATTTCTTCAATCACAGCGAGAACCTGGCCGAATCGGATCTGGTCCGGCAGTACCTGATCGGAACCGGAACGGGAGATCTCTATTCCGAATCCAGCACGACGGAAACCCGCAATATCAATCATCGTGCAAACCTTCGTCTGGATGCAACCGTGGACAGTGCCAATTCCATACTCTTCCGTCCCCAATTCTCCTGGCAGGGAAATCGCGGTAGCGAGGATGCCCTTTCGGGAACGGAGCGTGAAGGGGCCCCGCTGAATGCCAGCACCAATTTCTTCGCTTCAGAGCTGAGCGCCCTGCAATTTGAAGCCCGCACCATGTGGCGGCATCGGATGAAAAAAGACCGCCGCACCCTGTCCATTCAGTTCATTCCGGGCTACAATCCGAAAAAGGGAACCAGTGAACTGAGCTCCCTCAATCAATACTATTCACCTCAAAGTTCAACCGATACGCTGGACCAGAATTCGGACCTGGATGTCTCCAGCTGGAATATGGGAGCCAATATCGATTATACCGAACCACTCGGCCAGAATGATCAACTGCAGTTTTCCTATCGCGGCAGTTATCGCCAGGAAGAATCTGACAAACTGACCTTTGATTACAATCCACTTTCAGAAGGATATGATGATCGGAATGACCAGCTGAGCAACTTGTTCTCCAATGATTACTGGACCCACAGCGCCGGACTGGGATATAGTTACAATAAGGGCCGGGACCTCAATATGATGGTGCGACTCAACTACCAATGGGCTGACCTGACCAATGACCAACTGTTACCGCAGGAAGCCTCATTCGGTCAGCAGTTTCGCAATATTCTGCCGTTTGCCATGCTACGCTGGAATGTGAGCAAGCAGGAAAATGTGCGCATCTTCTATCGTACCAATACAGACCTTCCCTCGATCGAACAACTCCAGAATGTGATAGATAATCAGAATCCATTGCAGCTGACTGTCGGCAATCCGGATCTGGTCCAGAGTGTATCCCACAACCTCTTCATGCGTTATCAAAAAACGAATCCGGCCAAAAGCACGGTCTTTTTCCTGATGGGGGGCGGTGGACTGACGGAAAATGATGCAGTGAATGCCACCTGGCTGGCCGGCAGTGACCATCCGGTATTTGACGAATTCGAGGTCACACCGGGTGCCCAACTGACACAACCGACCAATCTGAACGGGGCCTGGAATATCCGCTCCTTCATGTCCTATGGGTTTCCCCTCCTCAAGCGACGACTGAACACCAATATCGATGTGAATTATACCTATTCACGGCAACCCGGACTCCTCAATGATGTCCGCAACGATGCCGACAACCATGTCATCGCCACAGGGATCACGATCAGCAGCAATATCAGTGACAAGATCGATTTCTCCGTTTCCGGCCGGCCGGCCATCAACAGCACTAGGAACAGTTTGCAGACCAGTGGCGACAATACCTACTTCAGCCAGAACAGCCGCATCAAACTGAACTGGCAGATCTGGGAAGGATTTGTCTTCCGCACAGATATCGCACATCAGTACAACAGTGGACTCTCCGATGGATTCAACCAGTCCTTCTGGCTATGGAGCATGGCTGTTGGAAAAAAACTGTTCAAAAATGAACGGGGCGAGATCGCACTGGCGATCAATGACCTGCTCAAGCAAAACCGGAATATCACCCGCACGGTCACCGAGACCTATATCGAGGATTCACGCTCTAATGCCCTGCAGCAATTTGTGATGCTGACCTTCACCTATGATCTGCGGAATTTCAATACCGGGCGCAAGAAGACTCGAGTGGAAGAGGAAGATGAACGAGGGGGACGGAGGTTTCATTAAGGCATGTCGCCCTTGCCAGATTCTCACAAGCAAAGACATTCATATTCTTCTCGAATCATTCATCTTTTTCTACTTCCTGATGAATAAAAGCCAGGTGAAAAAACAAACCCCCGGTCGGTATAAGAACGGCCCCTACTTCCATATTTATTCTTACACGTTTTATCGGAGACTTTCGCTATTAAATGAAGAATGCAGATCTGATAAAATCTGCATTCCCGGGGTCCTTATTTTGCCTTTAGTTAAATATCATTATTTCTTCTCACACTTTCGCTTCACCTCCTGGAACCATGTTTCCCACACCCCAGACTGGGCTTCTATACCCTGGGTATAGGGACCTGATACGACGTGCAACTCAGAGGCACCTGTCTCCCGATTCTGTCCGACCATCAGTTTTTCAGTGAAGTGCTCACCGTCACGGTCATAATCGATCTGGAGATATAAATTTCCGTAGACCATCCCTACATAACCTGTAGCCTTTTCACCATCCCATTCATAAGTCAAATGGGCTTCTGCTTTATCCGTCCAGTCAGAACTGAAAAATGCTTCTTGTTTGAACTTTTTACCAAGGCTGCGAGCATATTCCGTACCGGTGATCGCCTTCCATATTTTTTCTCTGGACGCTTGAACATCCCCATGCAGGTAAACCATCGGTGCGGGTCCGTATCCCTTCACCTCTTCATCAGAGAGAAAGTCTACCTCGCTGAACCAGGTCGATCCGTTTCCACCACTGGGGAACCGATAACCTACT
>JAUIEA010000244.1 GCA_030429045.1 Bacteroidia bacterium
GCATCCGGATATACCCGTAAGAGATCAGCAGGATACTCGAGCTACCCCAGGGTGCTGCTGATACCGCTTTGATGGCCTTCTTGCCTCCTGTACGCGCAAAGACATGACCGGGAAGGAAGGGTGCCAGCTTGGCGTTCACGCAGATGGGCCCCATACCTGGACCGCCACCGCCATGGGGAATGGCGAAGGTCTTGTGCAGGTTGAGGTGACAGACATCGGCACCGATCAGTGCAGGACTGGTCAGTCCGACCTGGGCATTCATATTTGCACCATCCATATAGACCAGTCCGCCATGCTTGTGGATCTCATTACAGATCTCGACAATGGCGGATTCAAATACACCATGTGTAGATGGATAGGTAACCATCAGTGCGCTCAGATTGTCAGCGTACTGAACCGCCTTCTTCTTGAGGTCGGCGACATCGATATTTCCTCTTTCATCACATTCGACGATGACGATCCTGGCGCCCACCATCGCTGCAGAGGCTGGATTTGTTCCGTGTGCGGATGAAGGGATCAGCACCACATCGCGATGCTTTTGTTTGTTGTGGATATGGTAGGCCCGGATCGTCAGCAGACCCGCATATTCGCCCTGTGCGCCCGAGTTGGGTTGCAGCGAACAGGCTTCAAATCCGGTGGCTTCACAGAGGTAACGCTCCAGATCAGCAAACAACTTGTAGTACCCTTTGACCTGGTTGGCGGGGGTGAAGGGGTGGATCTGGCCGAATTCGGCCATGCTCACCGGCATCATCTCGGCTGCTGCATTCAGCTTCATGGTACATGAACCCAGTGGGATCATGGAATGAACCAGGGAGAGGTCCTTGTTTTCCAGCCGCTTCATGTAGCGCATCAACTGTGACTCGGTCCGATGCAGATGGAAGACCTCATGAGTCAGGAAGTCGGAAGTCCGGACCAGGGCTTTCGGAATGGCCCACCCTTCCTTCACCGTGACGGAGGTGGTGACCTTTCCGGCAACACTGGCGAAAATAGCTGTGATCGTATCGATGATCTCCAGGTCGTGGGTCTCATCCAGACTGATCTGGATGCCTTTCCGGTCGTAAAAGAAGTTGATCTTCTGACGCAGTGCAGACTGGCGTATCTTCCGCAGGGCCGCAGGTTCCAACTCCACCCGAAGGGTATCAAAGTAAGAACGGTTCACCTGATCGTAGCCCAGCTGTTTCAAGCGATGATCCAGGATCCGAGCGAGTTGATGAATATTGCCGGCGATGACACGAAGGCCCTCCGGGCCGTGGTAGACGGCGTACATCGCTGCCATATTGGCCAACAGGGCCTGAGCCGTGCAGATATTGGATGTGGCCTTTTCACGGCGGATGTGTTGTTCGCGCGTCTGGAGGGCCATACGCAGGGCGCGATTTCCCTGAGCGTCAATGCTCACGCCGATGATCCGGCCCGGGATCTGGCGCTTGAAGTCTTCCTTCGTTGCAAAAAAGGCAGCATGTGGCCCGCCGAAGCCCATCGGCACACCGAATCGCTGAGAGTTGCCGACAACGCAGTCCGCGCCCCATTCGCCCGGAGGAGTCAGCAGGACTAATGAGAGTAGGTCAGCAGCTACGGTGACATAGATGCCCTTGGCTTTTGCCTCTTCCACCAGAGCACGATGGTCGGTGATCTCACCGCTCTTGCCCGGATATTGCAGGAGGATCCCGTACACCTTGTCGGTCAGCTTGAGGTCACTGCTGACCTTTACCTGGATACCGACAGGTACTGCACGGGTTTTGAGGACATCTATGGTTTGTGGAAGCACCTCATCCGAGACCAGGAAAACGGGGGCCTCAACAGTCCGCTTGTTGCGTTCATGGAAAAAGAGCGTCATGGCTTCTGCTGCGGCCGTGGCCTCATCCAGCAGTGACGCATTGGCGATGGGCAGCCCGGTCAGATCGCTGATCACGGTCTGGAAATTAAGAAGGCTCTCTAATCGCCCTTGGGCGATCTCTGCCTGGTAGGGCGTGTATTGGGTATACCATCCCGGATTCTCGAGGATGTTCCGCTGGATGGCCGGCGGGGTGATGGTACCGCTATAGCCCATACCGATACAGGAGGTGAATACCTTGTTCATGTCCGCCAGCTCCCGCATGTGCTTGAGATAGGCATGCTCACTCAGTGCCTTGGGCAGCATGAGCTCACCCTTCCGACGGATATTGTCCGGGATGGTTTGTTGGATCAGGGTGTCCAGGCTGTCCACTCCGATGGTGGCCAGCATCTCATTGGTTTCATTGACGCCCGGACCGATGTGGCGGCGGGAGAATCCTGTATTTTCAGTGGTACTCATAGGTAAATTGTAAGGCTGCCAAAGGTAAGGAACTGCCCCGACAGGCAGGTGATGTCCAAACAGGAATCCGGGGGAAAAGTTGAGGAAGTGGAGGGTGTTCGGTATTGGGTGTTGGGCGTTGGGTATTGGGTTGACCCTTCACCCTTTACCTTTTACCCTATTCCATCAAACGAACTCAAGCGAACGGCGAATGGTCCCGAGTCCTCGGGACAAATGGCTTATTTCAACCCGAACGCCTTCTTCACATCCTTCACGCGATCGAGCTTCTCCCAGG
>JAUIEA010000245.1 GCA_030429045.1 Bacteroidia bacterium
TTTTCGTTATGTGCCCCATACACAGATCGGCTGTTCCGGTCTGAGTGGGGGTTACAGTTCCCGAGATCTGGCAGGCACCACTTTCACCATTGTCGTAATTGAGGTCGAACAGAGAGGTCGGGATCTCATCACAGGTGATGGTCATGGACGGAGGAAGGGTGTCAAATGTCGCCTCTGGCACAGGGGTTACGGTCAGCACCTGGGTATGGGTCGTCATTCGACCACAGGCATCGGTAAATTCCCATTCATAGGTGATCTCGCCACCGCACAGATCGGCTGTTCCGGTCTGAGTGGGGGTTACAGTTCCCGAGATCTGGCAGGCCCCACTTTCCCCATTGTCGTAGTTGAGGTCGAACAGGGAGGTCGGGATCTCATCACAGGTGATGGTCATCGACGGAGGCAAGGTGTCAAACACGGCTTCATCCACTTCGATGGCCGTGATCACCTGGGTATGTGTTTTTGTCCGGCCACAATCATCCGTGAATGTCCAGACATTGGTGATCTCTCCTCCGCACAAGTCGGCCGACCCCGTCGTGGTCGGCACGGCGGTCCCGGAAATTTCACAACCGGCCATATAGCCATTGGTATAGTCCAGGTTTGGATGGGATGTGGGGATGGAATCGCAACTCACGGTGATATCGGGTGGTGCATCTACCCAATCCGCTTCAATGACCTCATTGATCGTGACCACCTGTTCAAACGTAAAGGGCGTGCCACAGGGATCGGTATAATCCCAGGTATAGATCAGCTCCCCTCCGCAGAGGTCGTAGGTGCCAAAGGTCTGGCCCACGATAGTATCGCTAATGCCGCAATCACCGGTCAGTCCATTGCTGATCACCAGGTCAACCGGTGCCAGGGGGACGGAATCGCAAGATACAGTAATACCATCCGGTGGATTGATCCATTCCGGAAGGTCGGTCGGCTCGACCGTGATCACCTGGACATGCTGGATCGTCCGCATACAGGTATCGGTATAGGTCCAGGTGCGGGTGATCTCGCCACCACACAGATCAGCACTTCCGGTCACCACCGGTGCCACGAAGCCTTCGATCAGGCAGGGCCCGTCCGAGTTGTTGGTGTAATGAAGGTTGGGATGTGTGGTCGGGATCGAATCACAAATGATGGTCTCATCACCCGGCGGGTCGACAAATTCAAACTCGGCCAGGGCTTCCACCGTCAGGGTTTGGGTATGCGTGGTGGTATTGTCGCACAGGTCCGTGATCGTCCAGGTCCGGGTAATGGTTCCCCCGTCGCAGAGGTTGGCCGAACCGGTCTCTACGCCGGACACCGTACCGGCATCGATACAGTTGTCCTCATAGGCCAGATCCAGCATGGGATTCAGCAACCAGATACAGGCCAGGGTGGAGTCCTGGGGTGGATCGGGGAAGGTGGGTGCTTCGTCATCTTCAAAGATCAGGGGCTCTTCGACAATATCACAGCAACCACTGGTACAGTCATAGGTCGTAAAATCACTTCCGACCGTAGGGGCTGTATTGCCGCCGTACGGATGAAAGTTCAGGCTGTACACGGTGAATTCCGCACACTCGTCATGACTGAATTCGCCGCTCCCTCCGGTGATCACCTCGACCACCATGCCAGCATCATCCACGATGACGATGTATTGTTCATTATCGGGATCCATGTTGAATCCGGTGACCGTCAGTGCGGCTGTATCCTCCGGACATAAGGGGGACGGGTCTACATCCAGGGTTCCGGCATCTGCTTCATAGACCACCACTTCAAACGTCAGGACACTGTCACAGAACGGCGGGTCCTGTTGGGAAATGGTAATGTCATACATCCCCGGCATATCGTAGTTGAAACCACCGACATCCACACTCTCCCCGTCGCAGAGCTCGAAGGTGCCCAGATCTTCATATTCGATGGGGTCCTCGATCACGGTCAGGGTGATCATGGAGTCGCATCCGTCCGAATTGGGGAAGTTGAAATTATAGGTTCCAGGTCCGTAGTGAACCTTTTCGTATTCAAAGGTTCCTCCAGGGCAGACAATCGCCGGAGGTGGATCCTCGGGGGTGATATCATAAACGGTAACTGTAATACAATACGGTTCCGGATCTTCTTCTACCGGGATACAGGGCTGGTTGGAGGCATCCACACAGACCTCATAGGTACCGGGAGTGGTCCAGGTCGTCATCCAGTTCTTATTGGTCGCGTTGGCGACACCCTCTTTTTGCAGTACGCCTTCCAGGTACCAATGCAGCCAGTTGGCCCCTTCCGGCCGTTCAACGGAATAGTTGGCGGTGGTTCCGGTGCAGACATAGGTCGGACCGACAATCTCTGTCACAGGCTGAACTTCTGGTAAACCACATGGTGTAAGCACGTTGATTTCAATCTCACAAGCAGATCCACAGCAACCATCCACCAAAAAATAATAGACATGCCCCAATGTTAATCCAGACATAACGACAGTACGACAACTGTCATTCACACATCCTGGAACATCAGTATCACAGCCAACTGCGAATGTATATGGAGGTGGATTAAAACTATTCTGTTCCCAACTTGGCCCCGTGCAGGGTGGGTTGTCTGAA
>JAUIEA010000092.1 GCA_030429045.1 Bacteroidia bacterium
CGGATTCATCTGGGCCGCTCAGCCCAACTCCGGGGGATTGAGGACCGGGTATTTTTCCAGCAGCCGACCCGAAGGCCAGGGCGGCGACGATATCTACTTGCTCAAGGAACGGATCGTGGTTAAACCACCGCCACCCGTTGAAAAGGTCATCACGTACAGCTGGAAGCTCGAACTCCATACGTTGACCAAAATTTTCTCCATTCCCGAGGATCCCAACAGCCAGGTGCTTGGACGGCGATATCTCGAAGGCGCAAGAGTGGTCATCAGTGGAGGACTGGATACCACCTTTACCAGTTCTGCCAATGCGCCTGCCCTCCTGGACATCCAACCAGGAAAAACCTATACCATCAGGACCTCATCTCCGGGGTACCTCAATGCAGAAAAAGTATTTTCAACCGCAGACCTGATGCCGGATCCGAACGAACCAGACCGGATCATTACCCTCGAGGTCATACTCGATCAGCGATTTGTCAATCGTGAGATCGTCCTGGAGAATATCTATTACGACTTTGACCGGTGGGAAATTCGTCCGGATGCCCAACCGACGTTGCTTCGATTGGCATCTGTCCTGCGTACCAATCCGGACATCCTGATCGAACTGGCTTCCCACACGGATTGCCGGGGCGGCACCCTCTATAACCAGGAACTCTCCCAGCGCAGAGCCCAATCTGCCGTTGACTTCTTGATCCAGCAGGGTATCGATGCCGACAGATTGCGTGCCCGTGGATATGGGGAGAACAAACCGTCCGTGGATTGTGCCTGCTCCAGGTGTACCGAAGATGAACACCAGGAAAATCGGCGGACGACCTTTCGCATCCTCCAGGATTGACCTGGGTCATGCCGGCTATTGCACCAGGATTCGGCCCGTAGCTGTTCGCCCATTCCCGTCATTCCCGATCAGCAGGTACATGCCCCGGGGCAAGGCCCGCACATCCAGGTCCACAGGAAATCTTCTCTCCTTCCATTCACCCATCAACCGACCATAGACATCCCTTAACTGAAGTTGCCAGTGGACCCGATCATCGTCAGGATTCATCAGGCTGACCTGGATATAGGTACTGGTCGGGTTCGGCTTCAGTGAAAACCGTTCGAGATCAGAAGAGAAAACCGGATCCAGACTGGTCCATAGTCCAACGAGCACACACCCGGTATCCACACAATTATATTGATCTGTCACCTGTACACAATATGTATTGGGTGTTAACAGAATGGCGGTATCGGTGATCTGGCTCATGGCATTGACATCCCATTGGATGGAATACGGCGGTGTGCCCCCCTGAGGCACGACAATGGCCATTCCGTTGGCCATCCCGGGATCGGCGGGAATACTGTACAGGTCGGCAATCCAGATCGGTGGGTGCCCGACATCGATCCCGGATTCGATCAGGGAACATCCCTGGTTGTCCGTGATCGTTACACTATATGTTCCGGTGGGTATGTTGACGAGATCAATGGTTGTGGCTCCATTACTCCAGGCATATGTGTAAGGCGGTGTCCCCCCCCCGGTATTGGTATAGATCTTTGAGTAGGGGTCACATTCATCTATGGTGGTCGGGATCATGACCAGGGTGCTCCCACCGGGTACTACCAGGCAGGTATCCCGGATGCAATGATATTGATCCTGGATGGTTACACAGTAAGTACCCGGAGCGAGATCACCCCTGAATTTCAACATGGAACCATCATCCCAGTGATACTGATAATCCTGGACCCCGCCTTTCATCTTGATGTCGATCGACCCTGTTTCCGCATTGGAGCAATCATCCGCCTGGATCGTGATATTCTGATAGTCAAAAAGGGAGGGCGGCCCCAAGATCGTGATCTGCTGTGGCAAGGTCCGCGCACAACCATGCTTGTCAACGATGATGGCAGTGTAGTTCCCCGGTTGCAGGTTCTTCGGACTCTGGGCCGTGGAGTACGAGACGGAATCCCGAAACCAGAATGTCTTATAGGGTGACACACCACCACTGATATTGAGGGTGATCGCTCCATCCTTTGCACCAAAGCAGGTTTCATTCTTGATGAGAGATGGGGGAATGGACAGGTCCAGTGGCGGAGGCTCTTCTATCGAAACCGGGCCATACACCAGTACACATCCACGGTTGTCCGTGATCGTCACAGTATAATTCCCGGCCCCCAGGTCATGGACCCCGTCAATGGGTACATTGAGATCCTTTTCCTGGCCACTGCTCCAATTGAATTGATAGGGCGATTCTCCTCCCAGGACCTGAATGGTAATGGTGCCATCCTGATCGCCGAAACAGGTCAGATCTTCCTTCTGGATCAATTGTGCCTGGTAATTCTGTCCGGTGTTGCTGACCGCGATACCGGAAAGGGTGGCCTGACATTGGTTTGCATCAGAAACTGTCACAGAATAAAATCCTGGTGGCACATTTTTCGGGTCTTCGATCATCAACCCGTTTTGCCATTGATACATAAAGGGGCCCTGGCCAGTGACTGCTATATCGATGCTACCGGTAGATGTCAGCCCACATTCCGCATATTGGATCCCGAGAAGACTTACCTCAAGTGGACTTTCCTCCTTGATGATCAGTCCGGACAAGGCTTTTTTACAGCCCAGCAGATCCGAGACCGTAACCGAATAATTTCCGGAAGGCAAATCGATCAAGGGATTGGACTGCCCCCCTGAAGACCACGAAAAGTTATAGTTGCCGCTCCCGCCTGACACGGATAAGGTGATACTCCCATCCTCGAGAAAATCACATATCGGATCATGCAGGTCAACAATCTCGATTAGCAGAGGAGATGATACAGGAAGCGTCGTATCCGGTAGAATGATCGAACAACCATGCTGATCGGTCACCGTGACGCAATAGTTGCCGGCCTTCAAACCGGAAACAGATGCCTGCCCTGTCCCGAAGGACCACTGATATGAATACGGTCCTACACCACCTGAAACAAGCACTCCAAGCTGGCCATCTGACGAACCTGCACAGGTCTCCGGCACTGCCAGAACCCAATCTGCTACCAGTGCCATTTCTTCCTTGATCTCCAGGTCTTCAATGGAAAACCTGCAGTTTCTCTGGTCGGTTATCGTGACAGCGTATTCCCCTGGAGAGAGCATCGATCTGTCCTTTGTGCCGGCATTGTCTGACCACAGATATTGGTATGGAATTGTCCCACCGGTGACGAGGAGTTGGATGCCCCCATCCTGGTTTCCCTGGCAGGACACGTCCTGGTAATTATGGGTCGCCTGCAATGGCAGGGGCTCGGTCACTACAAATGTGTCAGAGCGGACCGAACATCCACTTTGATCGGTGATCGTCACCCAATACTCTCCAGTCCCCACCTGAGTCAGGTGTTGGTCGGTTGAGCCCGAATTCCATTTGAAGACATAGGGTGAGTCCCCCCCACTGATCGCCAGGTCCACCGAGCCCGAGGTTTCACCAAAACATTGGACAGCTTGCACCTGCCCCCCGACGACAAGGGTGTTGGCCTCCTTGACCGTCAGATCCTGCAGGACAATACTACACCCTCCTCCGGTAATGGTAACCGTGTACGTACCGGGGGCCAGACCGGAAACGTCCTTTGTTCCGGGACCATGGCTCCAGGCATAAGCGACTACCTGTCCACTGACATCCAGAAGTATCTGCCCATCATTCTTATCCTTACAGGACTCATTCTGAATCGTGATCGCATTCACCGTCGGGCCGGGCCCATTGACGATGACAGGTGCAGGAGAGGCTGTACAACCCGTGCCGGGATGAGTCAGGGTCAGCGCATAACTGCCCTGCTTCAACCCCGAAATCATATAGCTCCCGGACTTGTTCATGGCTGATCCGGACACTGGACCAGACCAGGCATAATCATAGGCCCCTCCCGCCTGGGGACTGATGGTTATACTGCCATTTGCCCCCCCGCATGAGGTGACATCCGTGCTTCCGATATTCAGAGAAGGAATCCCGGCAAGGGTGATCACATCCAGTCCATCGGTACTCTGGCACCCCCTTGCATCAGTGACAGTAACCTGATAGGATTGCGATCCCGGGGTATTGCCTGCCAGTACCGGCGAATAGAATTGGTTGAAACCGGTCGACCACAAATAGGCGTACGGAGCCAGGCCTCCACCGCTAACCTGGGCTTCCAGCAGAGCGGATTTTCCAGCACAAAGCGAAAGCGGATCCGGGTTCACGATGCTCACGGCCGGTTTTGACCAGATCTGGATCGGCAGGGCCAATTCATCCTTGCATCCAAAATCTGTTTGCGCCAGGACAAAATAAGTGGTTGAAACACCTGGTGAAACCAGGGTGCTCGACAATTTATTGTTGGGTCCGGCAGGGGATGCCGTATGGTAGGTCCATGAGGCTGCGCTCAGACTGAGATCGGTAACGGGCAAGTCCCTCAGGTCCAGGGTGTCACCCTGGCAAAGTCCATCTTGTGTACCCATATGCAAGTTGGGTTGATCCGTGACGGTCACCTGAACTGCTTTACGATTGCTGGCACATGGAAACAGCTGACTGCTATCGGCAAGATAGTAGGTCGTGGATTGTGTCAGTGGCGGCGTTTGGAAACTGGATCCGACATGAATGGGATTCCCGCCTGTGGCCAGGTCATACCAGTAGATCTGACCAAAGGGCGGAGAAGAGACCTCCAGCAAGGTCGATAACCCTCGGCACGCCAGCACATTCTCAATGACTGGCAGCGGCGCCTGCGAATCGTCATCCATCCCGTTACAGTTCTCATCGATCTGATTACAGGTAATTTCAGCCGCGTTCGGATGAATAGCCCCATCGGTATCATGGCAGTCCAGGGCATTTTGGACGTATCCCGGCGGGACAATTGACGAGCAGGTAAAGAACGGGGCATCCGGATCACCAAATCCATCGCCATCACTATCCCTGTAAAACACCATGTCCGGTTCGCCCAGGGGTGTCAGGCCATAAAAGGTCAGTTCATCCAGCGCCATCTGACTGGTCCGGGAAGTACCACTCACTCCTCGAAAACGAAGTTGGATGGTATCACCACTGAAGGTGCTCAGGTCCAGGAAGATCTTGTGCCACTGACTGCCCTGGTTGCCGGATGTACTCCACAAGGGTGCCCAGGTAATTCCTCCATCCCGGGTGACTTCGGCAAATAGACTTCCCATCGTCTGTCCCCACATGTGATAATAGAAGGAAAGATGGCAAGTCTCACCCGGTGGATCATTGACAACCAGGCATCCGGATTGCAATATCGCCTGTGCACCCTTTTGGCAGGCTGCATTCAGCGTTTCCAGATAGAGGTAGTTGCCCGAGCCGTTTACATCCCCGAATGGACCGGTCTGTAATTCCACGGTTGCCGGTCCCTGTCGAACCAGCCAATCAAAATCATCGTCCGTCTGGTGATTATCCCAAAAACTGTTGAGGGGATATTCAATGCCGCAGTTGCAATTCCCCCCACATGGTTGCAAACCATCAAAATTTTCGACCAATGTGACCGGCTGGTCGATCTCACAATCCGTGGTGAACGACACCGGGCAACTGTTCGCTGAACTCCCGCCACCGGTACAGACAGAACGAATATAGACATCGTAGGCAGTGGACGGTTGCAGACCGGTCAGGAGCAGGTTACCGCTCCCCTGGCAGGATTGGGGTACTACCGTCCCCTGCCCTGCCGACAATCCGCTGCCGGGTTGAAAACCGGGAGGTCCATACTCCAGAACGGCCTGGTCACAGTTGCCTGAGAAAGACCAATACAGGTCGGCCGTTGTTGGTGACAATTGCCCCAGGAACAGGTCAAATGGTGGCGGGCAGGTCAGCTCATCGAAGAAGATCTTGACATACCGAAGGGACCCGGTATCCGCCTTGGCATCATCACAGATCCTCAACTGCCAAATACCTGCCGGATCACTGCCATCATTAAATCCGTTGAGATGTTCATCCGGTTGAAACGTTCCGATAAAGCTGGAAGCGTGTTCAACCGGATCCAGCGCCTGACAGTCTGTTGATGAAAAACGGCACACCTGGGTACAGGATGGGTCCTGGGGATTGCCCAGGTGATCCCGGGAAAGGCCATGTTCGGTAAACAGTGCTACCTGCTGTCCGGAGGGCGAAACCAGGACTATATGCAGATCTGCCAGAAAGGTGTGACGGAGGATCAAATCCACTGCAGAGACTGCAATATCTTCACCGAGATGAGTCCCAGACTGGTTGTCAACCTCGATGGAGAATACATTCTCCGTTGGACAATTATCGTCGTTGATCGTAAAAAAGAGCCCGCAGGCACTTGGATTCGGACTTGCGGTCGTAAACGTATACGGGAAAAAGGTCCAACCGCTTTTTTCCGCCCCCCCGTTACAAATGGCCCTGATCCGCACCCGATAGGTTGTTGCCGGATTCAGGTTTGCCAGCACAAAGGGATTGCTTTGTGCCACATGCGTAGGCGTTCCAAAAAAAGGTTGATTCCCACTTCTGAGCTCCAGTTCCCAGATGGAGGCACCATTCTGATCCAGCCAGGACAGCGTGACCTGGTTCGTCTGTATCTCAGTCGCTACGACATTTCCCGGGGCATAACAAACGATACCTCTTTCCTCCCCTTCCTGAGCCAGGGCTTCGGGCCCGCCAACAAGGGAACAGGCCACGAGGAGCAGCACAAAACAAAGAAGCTTCACAGCTCTTGAACAGAAAGGCAGGGCAATTGGCATGGATGTCGGAAGGAAACATTAAAAATACAACCTTCCGGGGGAAAGTAAAAGCTAGCTCGCTACGATATTGATCATCCGGCCCGGCACGACGATCATCTTGCGTACCGTCAGTCCTTCGATCCATTTGCTGATCTCAGGCATGGCCAGCGCCAGCTCCTCCAGCGTCTTTTGATCTGTATCCGTAGGGACTGTCATTTCGCCGCGGCGCTTGCCATTCACACTGACCGGATAGGTCACCTCATCCGCCACCAGATACGCTTCGACCACTTCCGGATAGTCTGCGTGGTGAACTGAGGACTCCTGGCCCAGATGATGCCACAATTCTTCGGCAATATGGGGCGCAAAAGGAGCCAGCAAGCGCACCAGTGGCTCCAAAATATCCCGGTGATGGCAATCCAGTCGTTTCAATTCATTGACACAGATCATGAAGTGACTCACGCAGGTATTGATGGAGAATCGGTTAATATCATCCCGGATATGCTGGATGGTCTGATGGAGGATACGCAAACTGTCCCGATCAGGATCCCCCTCTGAATGAACCAACCATTGGCCCTGATGAGCAAACAGGCTCCAGAAACGCTTTAAGAACTTGGAAACACCGTCAATCCCCTTGGTATCCCATGGTTTGCTCTGTTCGATGGGTCCCAGGAACATTTCATACATCCGAAAACAATCTGCACCATATATCCGGACCACATCATCCGGATTGATGACATTGTATTTCGATTTGCTCATTTTACCCACTTCGGAATGGGTATACAAATGTGTACCCGTGTCTCCGTCCCTGGGCGTAAATACGCCGTTCTCCAGGGTTCCCCTGGCACATTCAAAGATGGCATCCCGATATTCGGGCCGCCATTCGATAAACTGCCTGATGCTCTCAATATCCAGATAGGAGCTGTCCGTTCCATATTCCTTGATATAGTCGATCAATACGGGGATCTGAATATACTTCTGCACATCATCCGCTTCTGCCAGCCCGGCACAGCGGAACAGATATTTGCCATTCACCTTCTCCTTGAGCAGATAGATCGATTCGATGACCCCCTGGATCATGCCCTGGTTGATCAACTTCCTGAACGGTTCATTGGTCGGCAGGTAGCCCAGATCATACAGGAACTTATGCCAGAATCTGGAGTACATCAAATGACCGACGGCATGTTCAGTTCCCCCGATATACAGGTCGACATCCTGCCAGTAGTTCAGTGCCTCGCGGGAAGCAAAGGCGTTCGGATTCCCGGCATCCATATAACGCAGGAAATACCAGCTGGACCCTGCGTAACCCGGCATGGTGTCCGTTTCTCGAACTGAACCATCCGGAAGTTCTACCCAATCACGTGCTCTTGCCAGCGGCGAATGGCCATCTGCGGTCGGCTTGAAATTATCCAGGGGTGGCAGGGTCACCGGCAGGTCTTCTTCTGCTACCGGCTGGGGCACCCCATCCTGGTCGTAGGTGATCGGAAACGGCTCACCCCAATAACGTTGTCTGGAAAACAGGGCATCTCGCAGCCTGTAATTGATCTTTCGCTCACCGATCCCCAGCTCTACCAGCTTGTCCAGCACCTTTTGAATAGCTTCCGTGACCAACAGCCCATCCAGGAAGTCGGAGTTGATCATTCGCCCCACCTTTTCCTCGCGTCGGGCCTCGGGCCATTCTGTGCGATCGATGATGTCGACGACCGGTAATCCCGCCATCTCGGCAAAGGCCAGGTCCCGGTCATCATCAGCCGGCACGGCCATGATGGCTCCGGACCCGTAATCCTTCAAGACATATTCAGCCGTCCAGATCGGAATGAGCTTTCCGGAAAAGGGATGCCTGGCATAAGATCCCGTGAAGACCCCTGTCATCTGCTTGACCTCGGACATGCGATCCCGTTCACTCCGGGAATTCACATACTGGAGGTATTTCTCTACTTCGCTCTGCTGCTCCGCACTGGTCAACTCAGGTAACAGATCATGTTCCGGAGCAATGACCATGAACGTGACCCCGAAGATGGTATCCGGCCGCGTGGTGAAGACTTCCAGGGAGTGATCAGTTCCGGAAATGGGAAAAAAGATCCGGGCGCCTTCTGATCGTCCGATCCAGTTGCGTTACATGGCCTTCAGGGCATCCGACCAATTCAGCTCCTCCATGTCATTGAGGAGGCGTTCAGCATACGCAGTAATACGCAAGGACCATTGCAGCATCGGGCGTCGTTCGACCGGAAAACCGCCGCGCTCGGACAGCCCATCCTTCACTTCGTCATTGGCCAGAACAGTACCCAATGCTTCACACCAGTTCACAAAACTGACCCGACGATAGGCCAGTCTGTAATTCATCAGCACCTCCTCCCGTCTGGGAGGGGTCATTTCCTTCCACTCCTCTGCAGTAAACGTGACCTCTTCTCCACAACTGGCGGCCAATCGGGCGGTTCCTTCCCGCTGGAAATGCACCACCAGTTCATCGACAGGTCTCGCCTTTTGCAAATGAGTGTCATACCAATGCGAGAACAGCTGGATGAAGATCCATTGTGTCCATTTGTAATATTCCGGCTGGGAGGTATTGACTTCCCGTGACCAGTCGTAGTCAAATCCCAGATTTCGCAGTTGCTCGCGATAACGGGCAATGTTTTCCCGGGTGGAATCCGCCGGATGAACACCGGTCTGGATGGCATACTGTTCAGCCGGCAAGCCGAATGCATCAAAGCCCATCGGATGCAGGACGTTGTACCCTTCCATCCGTTTGAACCGGGCAAAAATATCGGAGGCGATATACCCCAGGGGATGCCCTACATGGAGCCCGGCGCCGGAGGGATATGGGAACATATCCAACACGTAATACTTCGGGCGATCCTGCACCAGATCCACCTTGTATGTCCCCCGTTCAGCCCACCAAGATTGCCACTTGGCCTCTAATTCCTGTATCCGATATTCCATGATAAGGTCGATTCATTCCGATAAGGGGGCAAAGATACGAAAGTGCTCCCCTTCGGGGAGGTAGCAGCTCCTTGTGAACGCTAGTGAAGAGCAGCCCGAATGCACGCAGAAACACCTGACATGCCATCGACCAGGAGATTGCCCCGGTAATGGATCAGGACACCGGGGCCGGGAGCCGCTTCCAGGATGAGATCCGTAATGGTTTGGTCTGGTGTAAATTCAAGGGTATAGACCTTCCAACTGCTGTGATAGACCAGCGGAGATCGGGCCAGCAGGATGCTCTTGCCCTGGTTACCTGCCAGGCCCCTGACCTGCAGGGACAGCGGCAACCCGAATCCTGCATAATCGGCATGCCGGGCCAGTGCAATGGTAAAGTAATAACACCTCCCGGCCTTCAGGGGCGTTTGCAAATGCTGCCTGACTGCTTCACGTGTGCCATCCTCTCGATTGATGAGCCCCAGATAGGTATTCCCCTGCTGCGGACGAAGACCAACATGCCATTGGCCCGGTAAGATATCCGGGGTAGATCCATTGCCCCAGGGCAGCCAGTCCGGCATGGAGAAGGTCGTGCTGAAGCTGGTCTCAAATCCACCATTCCGGATCTCTCCGAGACGCTGGCCACAGACCTGTCCGGTGACCCAGACGGTCAGGAGGAAAAGGAGAAAGGATACGCGCTTCAATCGCTTCATCTGGTGAAGATAAGGCCTTGATGGACAAGTGTGGGTGCATGGATCCGATACCTGAAGAAGATGCGTACTTTTGGGTATGAAATCGAGGAGAGGCCATCGTGCCCGGCAGTTCTACCTGATGGTCACCCTGATGATCACACTGCTCTTTGCCGGTGCTGCGGCGTACTGTCTGGTCTGGGCCAAACAGGCGGGCGATTCCGCCCGGGAGTCCGTTTTGTATCTGGTGGAATGCATGGCGGATGCTCCTCCCCCCCAGATCCTGGCGTTCAAAGCACAATTGGAAGGCTCCGGATGGATGCGGTCCGTGCGGTATATCTCCCCGGATCGTGCGGCCCTGCTCCTGGCAGAAGACGATCTCAACCTCGACCTGGGGCCGGTCGAACAGGAGCTGCCTCCGCTGCCCGCCATGCTTTCGGTGTATTTCCGGAAGGAGGCATTTGATACGCCTGGTATTCTGGATAGTCTGACCACGGCCATTCGTGAACATGATCTGGTGGCCGGTATATATGCCCAGCCGGATCTGGCGGATATGTTACAATGCAACTTGGAACGCATCGGCCAGATCCTTCTCGCCATCGCCATTGCCGTGTTGCTCCTCAGCGGATTCCTCATGAACAGCCTCTTCAAATTGTCACTTTATGCCGATCGTCGTGAGATCAAAACCATGCAGTTGGTCGGCGCCAGTCCATTTGCCGTGCACCGCCCCTACCTGACCCGACATATTGGACTAGCCGTGGTTGCCGGCATCCTGGTCACGGCTCTTCTCCTGGCATTGCACGGCTGGATTACCGGACTGGCACCCTGGCAAATGCCCCTGGAAACTGTCCATATGTTTTTACTTCTCGGCTGCGGCCTCCTCGGCCTCTCCATCCTCCTGACCTTTGTTGTTACCTACAGGGTAGTGAATAAGTATATCTTCGCAGATATTGAAACGCTGTTTTGAGCATGAGCGCGAACACTCCACCAAAAAAGAAGGTTGTCGTCACCGGCAAGAAATCCACACCTGCAGCTGCTTCCCGTGCACGTCGATCTGAGTCGACCCGCTCGGACGAGCCCCTGCTTTATGGCCGTACCCACTATTATATCATGGGTGCCGGCATTCTCCTGATCGCCCTTGGTTTGATCCTGATGTCCGGCGGGTCAATGCCCGACCCGGAGATCTGGGATGAATCCGTGATCTATAGTGCGAGAAGGACTATTCTGGCTCCTATTGTCATCCTGGCTGGTCTTGGGCTGGAGATCTATGCGATCTTCAAGCGATCATGAACCAGGAATTATCCGACACATTTCATATTGAAGGCATGGATCCGAACCGAATGGTTTCCCGATCCACGATGGGCGAATTGACCCCCGAAATGGCTCGCGAGGGACTTCTCTTCCTGGTAGACAAACCAGCTGGCTGGACCTCTTTTGACGTGGTCAACAAATGCCGGTGGCTCCTGCGAAAGTGCCTGGGTCTGAAAAAATTCAAAGTTGGGCACGCCGGTACTCTGGATCCGATGGCCACCGGACTGCTGTTGATTTGTGCGGGGCCCTACACCAAAAAGCTTCAGGACCTGCAAGGGATGGATAAGGTCTATTCCGGCATGATCACCCTCGGTGCAGTTACGGCCAGCTACGATGCTGACAGTCCTGAAGAAGATCCACAACCCTGGGAACATCTCACCGGGGAAGCCATCCGAGCCGCAGCAAAAACTCTCACTGGAGACTTGCTCCAGCAACCACCCGTCTTCTCAGCATTGAAGGTCAATGGACAACGGGCCTACCACCTGGCACGAAAGGGACAGGAGGTCAAACTGGCTCCTCGGCCAGTCACTGTCCATTCCTTTGAACTGGGAGCACAGGAAGGGCGCCGGATCGCATTTGAGGTGCACTGTTCCAAGGGCACCTATATCCGCAGTATAGCCCATGACCTCGGCCAGATACTGGGATGTGGTGCTTATCTGTCCGCTCTTCAGCGGGATGCGATCGGCCCCTATCGACTAACGTCTGCCCTGAGCATTGAAGACATGATAGCATGGACAGGAGACCCCGGCAAGGCTGATGTGCCGGATTAACAGGTCGTTGATCTCGACATTCCCCTGCTGGAGACTACAAACCTTTGTCTCCCGTTCGGATTCCATCAGCAGTTCAGGATCAAGACTTATTTTTAGCAGATCAAGGTCGAAAACAGATTGGGAAAACTTCTAGGATCGAGTCAATATGGTGTCATCGGCGCCGGCAGCTTCGGGACGGCAATCGCCAACCTGCTTGCACTCAATGGGCAGGTCATCCTGTTTAGCAGGAACAGCCAGACCGTCCAGGAGATCAATGAGACCCATCAACACGGCGGATTTGACTTCCATCCGAACATCGAAGCGACCAGCGATCCGGCCTACCTATGTGCGTCCTGTTATCTGATCTTTCCAATAGTTCCCTCAAACAGTTTTCGCGCCATGATGAGGACATTCTCCCCTCATCTCCGTCCCTATCATATCATGATCCATGGGACTAAAGGGTTTGACACCCGCGGCATCCCGGAAGCACAACTGGGCGAAACCCGACTGAATCGCTCTAAGGTGAGCACGATGAGCGAGGTGATCCTGCAGGAAAGTTCTGTACTACGCGTAGGCTGTCTTTCCGGGCCAAATCTCTCTTCCGAGATCATGGAAGGTCAACCCACGGCGACGGTCATCGCCAGCCAGTTTGCCGAGGTCGTCAAAATCGGCCAGGAAGCGTTGAACAGTGCCAAATTCCATGTGTTTGGATCTGAAGACCGGCTGGGCGCCGAACTTTCGGGTGCGCTGAAGAACACGATCGCAATCGGATCCGGAATACTGGGAGGGCTCGGCATGGGTAAAAACATCCAGGCAATGCTCATCACCAGGGGGCTGCATGAAATGATCCACATTGGACAGGCCCTCGGATCCAACAGTCGGGCCTTTATTGGCACGGCCGGAATCGGGGATCTGATCGCTACAGCGATGAGTGATAAAAGCCGAAACTACTCATTTGGCCAACGCGTGGCAGGTGGAGAGACCTATGCACAGATCATGCAAACCATGCCTGAACTCGCCGAAGGGACCCGTACACTGAAGATCGTCAAGCAACTGGCCAAGACCTATAAACTGCATATCCCGATCACCGACATTCTCTGCAGGGTAGTCTTTGATGAATTCTCCATCCACAAGGCGATCGATTACCTCATCCGCTATCCCTATGATATCGATGTGGATTTCCTGTGAGGATTCCTGTAGCAAGCCATCCGGGATCAACCGCCTGAAAGGCTATCACCTGCATTTTAATTTCGCAACTCCTTCCGAAGGTGGCTTTCCATGGTTCAGGGCAACCAAAGGTCTCGATGATAAGCCAGTAGCCCTGACCTACTGCCCTTTTTCCCTGACCTCAGGCTTGAGTTTGTCGGCAAACTTTTCCCTGAACTTGGCCACCTTGGGCGTGATCACGGCCCGGCAGTAGGGCTGGGTCGCATTGAGGGAATAATAATCCTGGTGATAACTCTCCGCCACATAAAAGGTAGTGAATGGGCTTACTTCTGTGACTATGGGATCATCCCACAAGTCGGTGGCCACTTCCTGCATGGATTTTTCAGCGATTCGTCTCTGTTCATCCGAATGATAAAAGATTGCAGAGCGATACTGTGTTCCGACATCATGTCCCTGACGATTCAACGTGGTGGGATTATGGGTACTCCAAAACACTTCCAGGATTTCTTCGAAACTGATCTCCTTGGGATCAAAATGAACCTGTACGACCTCTGCATGGCCGGTACTTCCTGTTCCGATTTCCCGATAGGTTGGCTTGACAGTCGTCCCCCCGGAATAGCCGGACTCGACTTTATAGACGCCTTTCAAGTCCTGGTATACAGCTTCTACACACCAAAAACAACCCCCTCCCAGGGTAGCGACTTCTAATCCTGGCTTATTCATATCTACAGGTTTCGTTTGTTGATCCATTGACGGTTTGGAATGAGGTGATTGTTGAGCACATGCCGTTACACTCATCAGGATCATCCACAGAAAAAGGGGCAAAGGACTGTTCATTTTGCATCCGCTTTGAAAATGAGGGAAATCGAATTGACACAATGACGGGTCTCCTTATCGGTAAAGTGCTCATTGAGAAAGACATGGCCCAGATGTCCTTGACAATTCTGGCACACGATTTCTGTTCGGGAGCCGTCCGCATCGGGTATGCGAAGGACTGCACCCTCGATTTCATCGTCGAAACTCGGCCATCCGCAGCCCGATTCGAATTTGTCATCAGACCTGTAAAGCGGTGCGTCACATTGGCGGCAATGGTAGGTCCCTTTCTGGTGATGATCGTAGTATTCTCCGGTAAAGGCGCGTTCCGTGCCCTTCTCGAGTAGAACATGTTTCTCCTGCTCGCTGAGAATGCGCCACCCCTTCTGATCGAACTTGGCCGCAGAAGATTCCGTCTGCGCGGAGGCCTCCTTTGGACTGGATTGCTGGGCACAGGCGGTTAGTGTCATGAGGGAAACACAGATCGTAGCAATTAGGGATAGTCTCATGATGGATCCGATTTAAAGAGCAGAGAAATAGAGTTGACACAATGACGCACGTTCTTGGACGTCAGTCTTTCACCCTGAAAAACATGACCCAGATGGCCGTCGCATTGCCGGCAGACTATTTCGACCCGGCGACCGTCCGCATCCGGATGGCGTTGAACGGCT
>JAUIEA010000093.1 GCA_030429045.1 Bacteroidia bacterium
CGAAATTTTTTTTCAGGAAAGTGGCCTGATCAGTGAAAATAACCAACAATGAAAATAAATTTACCCCCGAACACCAAACCGTTGACCACACGGAATTCCGGCTTATGAACCCAAAAAAACGGATCGTAAAGGATTACGAGAACCTGCCTGAGGACATCGTCAATAGCATCAAATTGCAGTACCCACGAGGGTTTGCGCAACATCTCATCACCTATACCAATATCGAAGGGAAAAAGGTTTCAGCCCTTCCCTTTGACACGGAGGAGGTGTATTACCTTGTCAGGATGACGATCCAGGAGGCCCGTCAGATCATCGCAGATGACGATGATTACGATGATTCCGGCAAATTGCGGGAAGATTTTGGCGATGATGAAGATTTTGACTCCGGTGAGGACGAAGCCAACTTTGAGGAGCCCAGTGAAGAGGATCCACACAATCGGGACGTAGAAGACGATTATTAACGCATCCCCTCCCGAATCGATTTACCGCGTATTTAAGGGACTGTTAAGAGCAAACATTCTCCGTGTTTGTATGGGATGAAGGTCGTACATTCGTACCCTTCAAAAAATCCATCATTTATGAAACGATTCATTCTCGGGTCATTCATCGTGTTCCTCAGCCTGCCTGTTTGGACGAGTGCCCAATCCGCAAAAAAAGCTCCTGAAAACTGGTTTAACCTGGATTGGAAACAGGATGGCGTCCCTGGCGTCAGTACCGAGCGAGCCTATAAAAATCTACTCGCTGGTAAAAGTGCCACCCCCGTCATCGTTGCTGTCATCGATGGTGGCGTTGATCCGATGCATGAAGATCTGGATGATGTCATGTGGGTCAACCCGGGTGAAATTCCGGATAATGGGATCGATGATGATCAAAATGGCTATGTCGATGACATTTATGGTTGGAACTTCATTGGCAACCCCAATGGCGAAAATGTCGGTAGTGATGCCCTGGAGGTCACTCGCCTCTTTGCCCATTACGACAAGAAATTCAAGAATGTCGATCCGACAACTCTGAGCAAGAAAGAGCGTAAGCAGTATGATTACTACAAGAATCTCGGTACCACGGTCAACGAAGCCCTCGAGAAAGCTGAAAAAAATCTGACCTATTACACAGAGCTCAAGCAGTCATTCATCGAATCCGAAGCGCTGCTGAAAAAACATCTGGGTACGGAAACCCTGACCATGGAACAACTCAATGCCATCACCTCTGAGGAGGAGGACATTGTCAATGCGGTCGGGATAGTAGGCAAGCTGCTGGAAAACGGCCTGGATGCATCCTATTTCGACGGAGCTCTTGGCTATTTCGAAGGTCAGACCAAGTATTACGATCCGACTTTTGATCCCCGGGACATCGTTGGCGACAATTATGCCGACTCCCGTGAATGGAAGTATGGCAACAATGACATCAAGGGTCCCGAGGCCTTTCACGGTACCCATGTCGCCGGTATCATCGGCGCCGAACGCAACAATGACCTGGGCATCAAGGGCGTGAGCGATCACGTGCTGATCATGGGTGTTCGTGTTGTGCCAGATGGAGACGAGCGGGACAAGGATGTCGCCAATGGTATCCGCTATGCAGTAGATAATGGCGCAAGTGTGATCAACATGAGCTTTGGAAAATCCTACGCATGGGACAAGAAAGTAGTGGATGACGCTGTCAAGTATGCAGAGAAACATGATGTCCTCCTCGTGCATGCAGCCGGAAATGACGGAAGTAACACAGACATAGCCAACAACTTCCCAAGTGACAAATTCGAACGCCGTGGATGGTTCAGCCGGAAGATGGCCAAGAACTGGATCGAAGTCGGTGCCCTGAACTGGCAGGAAGGTGAAAAGCTTGCCGCTCCATTTTCAAACTATGGTAAGGATAATGTCGACCTGTTTGCACCTGGAATGGCGATCCATTCGACGACTCCGGACAATGGTTATCAGGATGCCCAGGGTACCAGCATGGCCTCCCCTGTCGTCGCTGGTGTCGCTGCTCTGGTCCGGGCACACTACCCTGACCTGACCGCTGTTCAGGTCAAGCAGATCCTCATGAAATCTGTTGTGCCTGTCAATGAAGAAGTGATCAAACCTGGCTCGAAGGACAAGATCAACTTCTCCGAGCTTTCTGTTTCAGGTGGCGTGATCAATGTGTACAATGCCCTGGAGCTGGCCAGCAAGACCAAGGGAAAGAAAAGCCCCAAGTCTGCCAAGTGGAAGTCTGAAGGCAAAGCTGCTCAGGTTGCAAAGGCAGAACGCGACCGGGTATAATCCTGACTAATCGCTAGTGGCGTAAGACCACATCTACAATCACCTCCTCTCCCAACTGATCGTTGAGAAAGGAGGTGATCTTTTTTTTGGCAAAACCGAGCTCATCGCGCAAACCCGCTGAACTGATGCCGATCTCCAGGATGTGTCCGCGCAGACGTAGATATCGGGTGTATTTGTTTACATAATCCCCCATTTCCCGCTTCCAGATCTCCCTGATCTCCACCTCATGCAGGGGTTGACGGATACCATCCTTTTTGACCAGTTGAGCCAGGATGTCCTTCAGTGATTGATCATTACTTTTTTTCATCCGGTGGTGATGTCTTGTATGGAACTCTCTTCCACATGAAAGGTACGGAATGGCTGATGCATCGCTTTCAGGACGAGCGGTACCCGGTTCTCATCTGTATCCGTGATGAAGATCTGTCCGATCTTCTGTTGGATGAGAAACTGCAGCAGTGCTTCTACCCGTTCATGGTCCAGCTTGTCAAAGATATCATCCAGTAACAGGAGGGGTGGTCGACCAGTCTTGGCGGAGGCGTATTGAAACTGGGCCAGTTTCAGGGCAAAGACAAACGACTTCAACTGGCCTTGAGAACTGAATCGTCTTGCCGGGAACCCATCCAGGGTCAACTGGATGTCATCCCGGTGCAATCCGCGCATGGTACGGCCCATCCGGAGATCATGTGACAAACTCCCCTCCGCCAGTTTCGTCCAGGATGGGTCTTCCAGCAAGGCCCCACGATATTCGGCGCTGGCCTGTTCAGCTGCATGACTGATAGCCTGATAATTTGCACCGGCCAGGGTCAGGAGTTCATCGACAAACTCCTTTCGCATCCGGCCGATCAATTCTGCAGCCGGGCCGATCTGTTGATCCATGGCACCCAGTACGCCGGCATCGAACCGTGCACCTTGTACGACACTCTTCAAGTAGGCATTTCGCTGCAAAAGTAACCGATTGTACAGGCTGAGGCTGGCCAGATATTGCGGGTCCACCTGGCAAAGTGTCTGGTCCATGAACTTGCGTCTCGACTCGCTGAAGCCACTGATGATCTCGGTATCATTGGGTGCGATCAGCACCACCGGCAATTGACCGATATGTTCAGACAAGGTGGGGTATACCTTTTTATCCCGTTCAAATTCCTTCCGGTCGCCGGGCTGGACCTTCGCTACATAGGTGGCGGATTTCCCTTCATGCCGAACGGTGGCTTCTAGCCTGAAAAACGTCTCGCCATGCCGAACCAGTTCGTGATCCCGGAGAGAAAAATAACTCCGGCAAAGGCCCAGGTAATGGAGGGCGTCGAGCACATTGGTCTTACCCATTCCGTTGCGGCCCACAATTACCTGAAACCCAGCACCAAAGGTGAAGGTTGCCTCCTGGTAACTCTTGAATTGGATAAGCCGCAATGTTTGAACCTCCTGGGATGTCATGCCGTTAGACCTGCATAGCTTTCATTGTATTCCACCAACTGACGGCTTCGTTTGCCGTTAAGGTGAATTGGAATGTATCTTTGCCCCACAAAAGTAGTGCGATGACTCAGGTTCTCAGCAAGCCAACGGCTTCAAAAGGAAAAAAGACCTCAGGTTATACCAAAGAGATGTATCTCTCCTGGTTTGAAACCATGTTCCGAATTCGCAAATTCGAAGAGCGAACACTGATGGCCTATGGTCAACAGAAGATCCGTGGTTTCTGCCATGTTTATATCGGTCAGGAAGCGATTGCCGCCGGCATGACCAGTGCCCTGACCTCAGATGACTCTGTTGCAACAGCTTACCGCCAGCATGGCACGGCGATCTCCAGGGGTTTGTCACCGAAGGAGTGTATGGCTGAATTATATGGCAAAGCCACCGGCTGTGTCAAAGGCAAGGGCGGATCCATGCACTTTTTCTCCAGGGAGCACCGGTTCTTTGGCGGAAACGGCATTGTCGGTGCTCAAATTCCCATTGGTACCGGAATCGCCTTTGCAGAAAAATACAAGGGAACCCAAAATCTCTGTGTCACCATGTTTGGTGATGGGGCAGCACGCCAGGGGGCTTTGTACGAAGCCTTTAATATGGCCATGACCTGGAAATTGCCAGTGCTGTACATCTGTGAGAACAATCAATACGCCATGGGGACTTCCGTTGAGCGTACCAGTAATGTCAAGGATCTGGTGAAACTCGGTGCTTCATTTGAAATGCCCAGCGAATCCGTAGATGGAATGAAACCAGAATCTGTACATGAGGCCATTGCCCGGGCTGCCGAACATATCCGGTCGGGCAAAGGGCCCTACTATCTGGAGATCAAGACCTACCGATATAAGGGCCATTCTGTTTCCGACCCGGCCAACTACCGGACCAAGGAGGAATTGAAGGCCTATATGGACATGGATCCGGTCAAATCGTTGGAGGCCCGGTTGGTGAGTGACAAGATCGCGAGTACCGCTGAGATCAATAAAATCAAGGATCGGATCAAACAGGAGATCGATGAGGCGGCTGCATTCGCAGAGGCTTCACCCTTCCCCGATCCTGCTGAATTGTGGACGGACAACTATATGGAACCGAACTATCCGTTCATCACAGATTAATCCTGTTGTATCCCTTCGTGAAACCTTTGTTCGCCTGGTCCGTATATCTCTGGAAGTAATTGGCCTTCAGGCAAGCATGGATGAAAAATATCTTCTACCTTTGCGCCTGATTTTTTAACCCCATTTTTGACCTATGGCTGCACAACGCAGAAAAAAAGAGATCCAGGACGAAACGCTCATTGACCTTTCGCAGGCCAAAGTAACAGCGGAGCATTTTCTGGAGAAGAACTCAAAGGTACTGATCGGCGTATTGGTCGGTTTGTTTGTAGTTGTCGGAGGATACCTCTTCTACAAGTACATGATCGTCGAACCTCGTCAGAAGGAGGCTGTAGAACAAATGTTCCAGGCCCAGATCCAGTTCGAGAAGGATTCCTTTAACCTGGCTCTGAATAACCCTGGTGGTGGCTATGCCGGATTCCTGGAAATCATTGACCAGTACAGTGGTACGCCTGCTGCAAATACAGCCCAGTACTACGCCGGCATCTCCTACCTGAACATGGGCAACTTTGATGAAGCCATCGAGTATCTGGAAGCCTTCGACGCACCGGATGATCTCACCAAAGCCATGAAGCAAGGTGCCCTTGGTGATGCCTATGCGGAGAAGGATGACCTGGAAAAGGCCTTGTCCCAATACAAAAAAGCCGCAAATGTCAGCGACAACAGCCTGATTACGCCTTACTACCTGATGAAGGTCGGCCAGTTGAGTGAACAGCAAGGCAACCTGGCAGAGGCCCGGAAAGCATATGAACGCCTTCGTGACGACTTCCCCAATACGGAAGAAGGAGCCGAGGTTGAAAAATATCTGATCCGTCTGGAAGCATTGGAGGCCCGGATCTGATCCGCCCCATCCATCCTAAGACTTTGAAAGGCGATACCGTGAGGTGTCGCCTTTTTCTTTTCTTTGTTGTACAGACCCCTTCGCCTATGTCCTCTGCCCGTAAATCCCTGTCCGATTCAGGTTCCACACCTGTCCCGAATGCCCACAAATTCAGATTCGGCCTGGTCGTATCTCAATGGAATGAGGACATCACAGGACTGCTGGCCAAGGGAGCCTATGACACTCTGCTCCAGTATGGTGCACGTGAAGAATCCATTCATCGGATCGACGTTCCGGGAACATTTGAACTCCCCATGGGGGCCCGTTTGCTGAACGCCCGTACAAAGCTGGATGCAATCATTTGTATCGGATGTGTGATCAAGGGAGAAACCGCCCATAATGAGTACATCAATCAGGCTGTTGCCAACGGCCTGGTCCAGTTCAGCCTCATGTCTGGCATCCCTTCCATCTTTGGTGTTTTGACACCCAACAATATTGAACAGGCCCGGGATCGCGCCGGTGGCAAACACGGAAACAAGGGGGTGGAAGCAGCCGTCACAGCTATCCACATGGCCCATATCAAACAGGGCAGTCGCGACTCGGGCACTCATATCGGATTTGGAAAAAACGCCGGGATATAATGCAGATCCAAACCATTCGAACCGGGTATCTCCAACTGGACGGTGGCGCTATGTTCGGGGTGGTCCCCAAGACTATGTGGGAGAGCATGAATCCGCCCGATGACGCCAACATGTGCACCTGGTGCATGCGCGTCCTCCTCATCCGTTCTGGAGATCGGGTCATCCTGATCGACACGGGTATCGGCGACAAACAGGATGAGCGTTTCAAGTCCTTCTTCCACCCCACCCAACAGGATCTCTTCCTTCGGGAGCTGCAGTCTGCCGGTGTCAGCCCGGACCAGGTCACCGATGTCCTGCTCACCCACCTGCATTTTGACCATGTGGGTGGGGCCATTGTCCTGGATCAGGAAGGCCGGCCTGCCCCCCTCTTTCCCAAAGCGACCTACTGGTCCAGTCAACGCCATTGGGAGTGGGCCACAAATCCAAATCCGCGGGAAAAGGCATCCTTTCTCCAGGAAAACATCCTGCCCCTCCGCGAGTGGGAGAAATTAGCATTTGCAGATACCGGTAGTCATGCAGAGTGGCTCGAAGGGATCACCCTGGAATCTGTCTACGGCCATACCGAGGCCATGTTTGTCCCGATCATTCCCACCGCGAAATGCCCGGTGATCTATTGTGCGGATCTCATCCCCAGTTTTCATCACCTGGGCTTGCCCTATGTGATGGCATATGATGTACGCCCCCTCGAAACGATGAAGGAAAAACAGAAACTCCTGGATTGGGCTCTGGAACGAGAGGCCATCCTGGTATTCGAACACGATCCCCAGATCGAAGCTTGCACATTGACCAGAGATAACCGGGGCCGGATCGCTGCTGATCGTCACGGCCCACTTGATGCCTTTCTGTAATGGACCTGTCCTACATTCTCAACCATCTGGGTGAAGAGCGCGAACACTACTTCGGTGCAGTTTCCCCACCCATTATCCAAAGCAGCAACTTTGCCCTGCGCTATGTCGCCCATCTGCGAGAGGCCATGCTCCAGGAGTTTGACCATCACCTGTACACTCGGGGAAACAACCCAACGGTTGCCATTCTGCGGAAGAAAACTGCCGCCCTGGAAGGAACAGAAGATGCCCTGATCACCTCCAGCGGAGCTGCGGCCATGGCCACGACCCTTCTGGGACTGGTCCGGCAGGGAGACCATGTCGTCTGTGTCCAGAATCCCTATTCGTGGACAAAACATTTGCTGGACCAGTTTCTTCCGCAATTTGGTGTTACGGCCACATTTGTAGATGCCACCCATCTTGCCCAGATCGAGGCGGCGCTTCAACCCAACACCAGCGTCCTTTTTCTGGAAAGCCCCAACACCATGACCTTTGGCCTTCAGGATCTGAAGGCCTGTGCTGCACTGGCCAAAGCGCACGATCTGGTAACCTGCATCGACAACTCCTGTTCCTCTCCTCTTTTTCAGCAACCTGCGGCATTGGGGATCGACCTGGTGATGCATTCCGCTACCAAATATCTCAATGGTCACAGCGATGTGGTCGCCGGCGTGATCTGCGGGTCCCGTCACTTGATCCAGCAGATCTTCGATCGAGCATACATGGTCCTGGGCCCGATCATCTCCCCTTCCGATGCTGCGCTGGTGATCCGCGGTCTGCGCACCCTCCCTTTGCGAATGGCCCGGAGCCAGGAAAGTGCAGCGATCATCGCAGACAGGCTGGCCGGACACCCCGCGGTCCAAAAGGTGATCCACCCCTGGCGGGAAGATTTTCCCCAACGAGACCTGGCCCGCCAACAGATGTCCGGAACGGGAGGCTTGTTCTCCATCCTGCTCCACACCACGGATCAACAGGCCATCTTCCACTTTGTCGAATCGCTTCAATCCTTCTTGCTGGCCGTATCCTGGGGGGGACATGAAAGTCTGATCTTTCCTGTTGCCGCAGTGCACAACCTGCCCGGGCGGGATAACCCGCCATTTCCAATAAATCTGGTTCGCCTCTATATCGGATTGGAAGATCCGGAATATCTGTGGGCTGATCTTGAGCGTGGATTATCCCGGCTACCGACGGAGTAAGGAGCTATGCCCACTCTTGTCAACATTAGCTCAATAGCCACGCTTTTTGGAGGTGATCTTCGGCTTTTCCCATTTTTCGCCCTGGGCAAAATCTACAATGGTCCGCATGAAGTTGATAATGGAGATGAACACCAGGTAGCAGAAGGTAACCACCATGTACAACCATTTGAACGAGCCGACTTCAGTGAGGAACCGACCAGTGATCAACCAGGCCAGACCGATACCGACCAGGCCCACTGCCAGATAGGCGATCACCGATCGTTGCCAGTACTTGTCTACCTGACCTGCAGCCAGGCAAAAGATGCTGTTGAACACGGCAAAGAGCAGTAAGAATGCCAATGAAATGATCCAGGGCAGCCGCTGGCTGAACCCTTCGGGACCGACCCCGGACATCAACCAGGACGCCAGGAGGAAAACAACCATCAATCCTGCAGCTACTGCGGCCTGTTTGAATGGATGGTGCGCCTTTCCGAGGAAGGACCAGGGTTTCTGTTCGGGAGTGTGTTCCATATCGTTTCAATTATCAGTCTGTATGGGTCGGGCATACACATCGTACTCAGTCGCCGAGGTGATCTCCACATGGACAAAGTCACCCACACGCAAATACCCGGCAGAAGCCTCGATCACGACCTCATTATCCACCTCCGGTGAATCCCCCTCCGAACGGCCATAATAGCAGCCCCCCTCCAGTTTGTCGATCAACACCTTCTCCACTGTACCCACCCGGGACTGGTTTTTCTCCAGAGAAATATCCCGCTGGATCTCCATGATCCGATTGGCGCGGTCCACTTTCACTTCTGCAGGTACATCATCGGCAAGCGAATGGGCCCGGGTATCCTCTTCATGACTGTATTGGAAAACGCCGACACGTTCAAAACGCATCCGCCTGACAAAATCACATAATACCTCAAATTCCTCTTCTGTTTCACCGGGAAAGCCGACCAGCAACGTGGTGCGCATGACAATGCCGGGAACGATCTCCCTGGCCCGGCCAACCAGTTCTTCCGTTTCCGCCCGGGTGATCTGTCGACGCATCCGTTCCAGGACCCGGTCATCAGCATGTTGCAGGGGCATGTCCAGATAGTTGCAAACCTTGGGTAATTGGGCCATGGTCTCCAACACATCCAGGGGAAACTTGCTGGGATAGGCATAGTGCAAGCGGATCCAATCAATTCCCTCCACTTCGGAAAGGGCTCTCAGCAGATCGGCCAGTCGTCGCTCCTTATACAGGTCCAAACCGTAATAGGTCAGCTCCTGGGCGATCAACATGATCTCCCTGACGCCCTTCCTGGCCAACGAACGAGCCTCTGTGACCAGATCCTCTATGGAACGGGAGATATGCTTGCCACGCATCAGGGGAATGGCACAGAAGGAACAGGTGCGGTTACATCCCTCCGAGATCTTCAGGTAGGCGTAATGCATCGGCGTGGCGATCTTCCGCTCTCCGAGTAATTCATGGCGATAATCGACGTTGAACCGGGCCAGCAGACCGGGCAGGTCCATCGTACCAAACCAGGCATCTACCTCCGGGATCTCCAGGGCGAGATCATCCTTGTACCGCTGGGACAGACATCCCGTCACATAGAGTTTCTTGATCTCCTTCCGTGACTTGGCCGCGGCATACTGCAGGATGGTATTCACGGATTCCTCCTTGGCCAGATCGATAAACCCGCACGTGTTGACAATGATGACTTCTGCCTGATTTGCATCATCTTCGTGTGTCACGGGGATATCGTTGGCTTTCAGCTGAGTGATGATGTTCTCCGAATCCACAAGATTCTTCGAACATCCCAGAGTGATCAGATTCACGCGCTCCTTTCGGATTGTCTTCGCCTTCAATTGGAATATTTTTGCAAATTTAGCGAAACGCTTATGGAACCTATGAATTCAGTTGGCCACACCCCCTCCCGCATCAACTTCTCGCTGTTGCTGATCCTCTTCCTTTCCCTGCCCGCTGGCCTTTCCGCCCAGCTGGGCGTGCAGTTGCAGTACCGGCTGCCCCTTTCCATAGCAGAATCCAGCATACTAGCCGCCCCCCTGGTCCAGTCCGGATGGAGCGCCGGTGTGATCTACTCGTTTCGCAAGTCCGGTATCCGTATCGAATGGGTCCCCGGGCTGCATTTTATGCAAACGACTGCCGAATCGGCTGCCTCTGTAGACCTGGCTGGCTCCGGTATCCAGGCCACCCTTGATTTTCGCATCTATCCCATGGACCTGTATGGGGATTGCCTTTGTCCGACCTTTTCACGCAAAGGACAGGTCATCCAGAAGGGTTTCTTTTTCGAGGCTGGTGCCGGGGGCTACTACCTCTCGCAGGAGACTGGCATCGGATCACAGGGTGGTGGAAACTTCCTGGCACGAGTTGGCGCCGGATTGGACATCGGACTTTCCAGGCGATTGACCATCACGCCCGGGGCCCGGATCCAATATGAGAACAGCTTGCATGCCTGGGGGGCATCTGCTTCCCAGAAACAATCGCGGCCTCTCTGGGTGTACCCCTATCTGCAGCTGATGACCTATTTCGATAATTAGGTGAGTTGCTGACGGATCAGCTCCCACAGAGCGATACCCGCCGCCACGGCTACATTGAGGCTGTGCTTGGTTCCAAATTGGGGGATCTCGACAAACCCGTCCAGTTGATCTAACAGACTGTCAGACAAACCATGAACTTCATTTCCGACCACCAGCGCTAGGGGTGTCTGCCCGTCCCAGACCCAGTCCTGTAGTGGCGTTGAGCCACTGGTCTGCTCCAGTCCAATACATTGACAACCCTCCTTCTGTAGTTCGCGAACCAGTGCCACCACGTCTTTTTGATAGGTCCAGGGGACGGTTTCTGTAGCGCCAAGAGCTGTCTTCAGTATTTCCCGGTGAGGTGGTTGCGCCGTAATGCCGCACAACCAGACCCGGGTGATCCGAAAGGCATCTCCGGATCTGAAAATAGAGCCCACATTGAGGGCGCTCCTCAGGTCATCACAGATGACAGATACCGGCCAGGGGCGTTCATCCTGTGCAGAGAGGTGCCTGGCTTCGAGTTCTTCCATTGAAAGCTTAGTGACTGAAGGTCTCATCCTCTGGTATTTTGAATAGTACAACTCTGACGGGCCATTTGCCCGATTGAAAAACGACCGGCCAGGATTTCATCCGTTCCAGATCTCCATCTGAAAAGTCATTGCACACATTGCTGTACAGGAGATATTGTACCGGAGTAGATGTGGACCAGTCAACGAAAGCACCTTGATCCCCCTGTAAATCGAGTTCATCAGCCGGTCCCAGATTCGGAAAGGCTGATGCAGTGCCGTCCCGGCTGATACCTTCCGATTCCATCTTTTTCAGGACGGCCTCCCGGTGTGTCGGAAAACTCAACCAGGCCAGGGTGGCATCCCAGCCCTGTGCGATCCGATCGGGATAGACCCACAGATTTCCAGATACCAACAGGAGCAAAACACCCCATTTAAGTATCCTGGAAGGTCCGGGGATGACAAATAACAGCGTTGCTGCCAGAAAGACAGGTAGCAGGTAGCGATGCATATTCAGGGATGAAAAAAACAGGAAGAACGGCAAAACGGCCAGACACATGGCCACGAACCATCGGGCTTCCTGCGAATGAGCAAAGAGTTGGCTCTTCTGCCGCCAGGCCAGCACCAGTCCGACCCACAAAAAGATCAGTCCGTGATCCAATAAACGCCACAGGAGAATGACGGCGTTTCGTGGTATGGCCTGCCAGGAGGATCCGCTGAAACTTCCGGACCACGGCGAATCCATCGGCAGGAAGGCCCATCCCAGGGCCAGCCAATGACCGAAGTGGTAGACCAGCCCCGGCAAGAGACCCAGCAGAATCCATTTCACATATGGGGTATGCCGTTTGTCCATCCACCACCATACGCCTACCACACCTGTCAGGGCCAGTCCGCGCAGGGAGATGGCACCCAGCAAGATCGCTCCCAGGCAGATCATCCAACGAAAGGTGTATTGACGGCCTGTCCACAACAGAAGGAGGCCCGTCACGAGAAGAACATCCGGACTGACCAGGGTTGTTTGCGCCGCATAGACCGGATTGGCTACAAACAGCAGGGGCGCCCAGCCCCATTGTGCCCGATGCAGTGCCTGGCCAAGCAGGGCCAGGAGGCCCAGGTT
The DNA here is from genome assembly GCA_030429045.1 of Bacteroidia bacterium. Lineage (GTDB taxonomy): Bacteria > Bacteroidota > Bacteroidia > Chitinophagales > Saprospiraceae > JAGNXB01. The sequence goes on from JAUIEA010000093.1 coordinate 12,429, forward strand.
GGCCAGGGCAAACGGCCAGATCACGGCATGAGATGCCATCAGTGTACGGCCGAATACCAGCCAGTTACCATGCACCAGGAGTCCCAACAATGGTGGGTTGCCACTATCCATGCCCGGAGGCAACCAACCGATCCCTTGTGTGTGAAAGAAGGTAGCGTGACGTGATCCGAATTGAATACTGTCCCAAAAGAAAGGAAGGTCAGCACTGACCAGGAGCAGCACCACCTGGATCAGAATGGCCGTACCGAACAGGATGACGTTGGAAGAGTCCGACCTCAGCTGGCGGATCACTGGTCTGCCTGATAATCGACCGCGGCTTTGACAAATGCTACAAAGAGCGGATGTGGCATTTCCACCCGGCTCTTCAGTTCCGGATGAAACTGAACCCCGACAAACCACGGGTGACCCTTCAGTTCAACGATCTCCACCAGGCCGGATTCGGGATTGATTCCGGTGGATTCCAGACCTGCTTTGGCCAGGGTATCCTTGTAGGTGTTATTCAATTCATAGCGATGACGGTGGCGTTCGCTGATCTTTGCCGACCCGTAGGCCGCTCTGGCCAGGGATCCCTTTTTCAATTCACACGGATATGCGCCCAACCGCATCGTACCGCCTTTGGCTTTGATCTTTCGCTGCTCCAGCATCATGTCGATCACCGGTTCAGTGGCCATCGGATCCACCTCGGTGCTGGCAGCGCCTTCCAGCTGGAGCACATTGCGGGCAAATTCGACTACGGCACATTGCATGCCCAGGCAGATGCCGAAGAAGGGTATCCCCTGCTCACGGACATGCTGGATGGCCTTCAGTTTTCCTTCAATACCCCGTTCTCCAAAACCGGGTGCAACCAGGACACCATGAAAGCCCTTCAGCCGCTCCGCTACCTCTGCGGGTTTCGCATCAAGCACCTCAGAATGGATAGGGACGACCTGCACCCGACATTCATTCTCTGCACCTGCATGAATAAAGGATTCATAAATGGATTTATAGGCGTCTGCCAATTCGTTATACTTCCCGACAAGGGCGATTCGGACCTCGTGAACAGGGTTTTTCAGTTTTCCCAGGAAGTTTTTCCAATGGGTCAGGTCAGGGATGGTACCCGAGTTTAACTGGAGCTTTTGCAAGACGATGGAATCCAGTCGTTCACGTGCCATATAGATGGGCACGTCATAGATGGTTTCGGCATCTACGGCTTCGATGACAGACTCGAAATCTACATTGCAGAAGAGCGCCAGTTTATTGCGCAGTTCGTTATTCAGTGATTGTTCAGTCCGGCAGACCAGGATATCCGGTTGAATACCGGCCTGTTGAAGCTCCTTGACGGAATGCTGGGTGGGTTTGGTCTTCAGTTCCTTAGCCGCCCGGAGGTAGGGAATCAGGGTCAGATGAATCACAATGCAGTTGGTGACTCCGACCTCGCGTCTATACTGACGAAGAGCTTCCAGGTAGGGTAAGGATTCGATATCACCAACGGTTCCACCCAGTTCGGTGATGACGATATTATAATCCCCTCCCAGGGCCATCAACTGGATATTGCGCTTGATCTCATCCGTGATATGCGGAATCACCTGAACGGTCTTTCCGAGATAGTCACCTGCTCGTTCTTTGTGAATGACGTGCTGGTAGATGCGCCCGGTGGTGACGTTATTGGCCTGGCTGGTCGAGATATTCAGAAAACGCTCGTAATGCCCCAGATCGAGATCTGTTTCCGCGCCATCATCAGTGACATAGCACTCTCCGTGTTCGTACGGATTGAGTGTGCCGGGATCTACATTGAGATAGGGGTCGAATTTCTGGATGGTCACCGAGAAGCCTCGGGCCTGCAAAAGCTTGCCTAGAGAGGCCGCTATGATTCCTTTTCCCAGGGATGAGGTCACCCCTCCCGTAACAAATACATATTTAGTCATCGGTTTCCTCTGTTACGGGATATAAAGGTAGACAAAAGGGTCCACCTGTCCGTCGTCCAACTTAAAATTCCTGAAAATGAACTTTGTGGTATGGTAACAGGATTGAGCTGAAAATATCCAATTACACTCAATAAAAATATGAGGAACATACGAAAACCTGGATTTCGGCGGTTGAACCGTATTTGATTTTAAGTCTTGTCTCTTTTTGCCCGCCCGGTTCAATACTACTAATGAAACTCTTTCATCATCATCCAAAATGCAAGTGCCCCTCCACTTGGGAAGGGCACTCTGCTTAAAACTATGAAACACCCAAATTTATTTGAACACCATAAACCGTTCACTCTTCTTGATCCGGTTTCCGTGGTCCATTACTTGCACTTCATACATCCCTTCGGGCCAACCGAGCAGTGTCTGACTCCACATATCTCGCACTTGTCCTTGATCCATGAGCAGACCTAAGGCACTCACAATA
>JAUIEA010000094.1 GCA_030429045.1 Bacteroidia bacterium
TGTCGATCGAAGCACCCTGATCCTGGATATTTTCGCCAATCGGGCCCAAACTGCCCAGGCGAAAACGCAGGTCGAATTGGCCCAGATGCAATATCTCCTGCCCCGATTGCGTGGTCTGTGGACCCACCTGGAGCGGCAACGAGGGGGAATAGGCATGCGAGGCCCGGGGGAAAAAGAAATTGAGACGGACCGTCGTATCGTCCGGGACAAGATCTCCCAGCTCAAGAAGGAACTGGAGAAGATCGAGCGCCAGAACCAGACCCAACGCAAGAACCGGGGGGCCATGGTCCGGGTGGCCCTGGTTGGATATACCAACGTCGGGAAGTCGACCATCATGAACCTGATGAGCAAGTCTGAGGTATTTGCTGAAGACAAGCTTTTCGCCACCCTGGATACCACAGTCCGAAAAGTCGTTTGGGAGGCCATGCCCTTTCTGCTGTCGGATACGGTCGGATTCATTCGAAAATTACCCCACCATCTGGTGGAAAGCTTCAAGTCTACTCTGGATGAAGTGCGGGAAAGCGACCTCCTCATCCATGTGATCGATATTGCCCATCCCCAATATGAGGACCACCTGAAAACAGTGACCCAGACATTGAATGAATTGAAAGTGGGTGAGAAAGACGTCTTCTTTGTATTCAACAAACTCGATGCCTACCGGGAGCGGTATTTTGATGAACGACTCGAACCGGAAACGAAAAAAGAGATCGAAGATGAGCTCATGCAGTCATTGATCAGTCAATACGGGGCGGATATCGCCCTGATCTCTGCCAAGACCGGGGAAGGGGTCAATGAACTGCGGAATCGCCTGGCCAGCCGGATCAAGGAGATCTATCGCATCCGCTATCCGTACCAGGTCAAACACTGGTAGCCTCCACAGGGTAGATGAATCATCAGGCAGCAGGGGAACTGACAACCACTGTGCCAGTGATCCTCCGGTTGTGGTGATCACCGGGCATTCTCTACTCTTCCTTATGTTTGTCCAATGGATATGCTCGAAAAATATGCACATCTCCTGGTCCAGTATTGCCTGGAAGTAGAGGAGGGGGATCGATTGCTGATCCGTACGACTACCGCAGCGGAACCATTGGTCAGGGAAGTCTACCGATACGCCACCCGTGCGGGAGCGCAGGTCTTTACAGATCTCGGATTCGAAGGGCAGGGACGGATTCTGGTCGATGAAGCACCTGATCTTGTCCTGGATCGGGAGGATCCATTTTTTCTCCAGGCCATGCAGGAGTTCGAATGTTATCTCGCCATTCTTGCACCCTACAATCTGAAGGAGATGAGCGGTGCGGATACCGATCGAATGACCCGTCGCTCAAAGGCCAACCAGAAAGCCCAGGAAATCTATTTCAAACGCATTGCCGACAAGTCCCTGAAGCGCAGCCTCTGTCAGTACCCGACGATCAGCCAGGCGCATGAATCCGGGATGTCAACGGAGGCCTATCGGCATTTTGTCTATGAAGCCTGCCGATTGTATGATGAGGACCCAGTGGCCTCCTGGCTGGAAGTGCGCGCCATGCAACAGCGGATCGTAGATGTCTTGAATCAATGTTCAGATGTGCATTATCAGGGAAAGCATGTCGATCTGCGCTTCTCCACGGGGGGGCGGACCTGGATCAATTCAGATGGCCGGAACAACATGCCCTCCGGTGAGGTCTTTACATCGCCGGTTGAGGACTCTGTACAGGGAAAGATCCATTTTTCATATCCCGGACTCTACCAGGGACATGATGTCGAGGGGGTCACCCTGTGGGTGAAGGACGGATGGATCGAACGATGGGAGGCGAGCAAGGGACAGGACTTTCTCGATCATATCTTTTCCATAGAAGGAACCCGGCGATTCGGTGAGGCCGCCATTGGGACCAATGATCGGATCAAAAGCATGTCCCGCAACATCCTGTTTGATGAAAAGATCGGCGGGACAGTGCATTTGGCCATTGGTCAGTCATATCTCCAATGCGGTGGACTGAACAAGTCGTCTGTGCATTGGGATATGATCACGGATATGACAGAAGATGGCCGGATCACCGCCGATGGCCAGCTGATCTATGAAAATGGCAGGTTTTTGATCTGAAGAGGTGATTTTATCGACAAATGACCCTTTCTGAGGTACGGGGGGAGCCGATCTTTCGACGACCTGTTCACGTGTAACGTATTATTTGTATTTGTAAAATGCTGACATACAGCCTATTGTTAAATAGGCTTAGCACGCTACAATTTACGACATGGTAGTTTGTTTTGCATAATACCTGCTTATGCCGTAGATTTGGGTCATGAAGACAGATAATACCAAAGCCCAGATGAGAAAAGGCGTTTTGGAGATGTGCGTCCTCTCGATGATCGCAACCGGGGAAAAGTATCCCAGTGAGTTGCTGGATCAGTTGAAGACTGCAGATCTTCTGGTAGTGGAGGGTACCCTCTATCCACTGCTCAACCGGCTCAAGGATGCCGGCTATCTGGAATACGAATGGCGGGAATCCAACGCCGGTCCCCCACGGAAGTACTACCGCATCACCCCCGAAGGAGAGACAATGGCTGTCACTTTGAGACAGGCATGGTCTGACCTTGTCCAATCCGTTCAACTCACACTAGAAAACCCGACAATCCATGAATAAGGTTATTAATATCAACCTTGGCGGTCATCCGTTCACCATTGACGATGACGCCTACATACAACTCGATGCCTACCTGCAAGCTGTTCGCCGCTCCTTTCATCACCTCGAAGGCAAGGATGAGATCCTGGGAGATATTGAGATCCGGATCGCTGAATTGCTGACCACCCAGTTGGGGAGTCGAAGCATCGTTTCTTCACCGGACATTGCCGCTGTCGTCAGGATCATGGGAAAACCCGAACAGTTTGACGAGGAGGTCAACGAGAATCCGGGCTCCAGGCGGACCAGTGCCACAGATACTGATTTTACATTCCGACCCGGGAAAAAGCTTTACCGGGATCCGGAAGACAAGATCGTCGGTGGCGTGTGTTCCGGGCTTGCGGCATACTTCGGTATCCATGACCCGGTTTGGATCCGGCTCATCTTTGTCCTGCTGTTCTTTACCGGGATCGGTGTCTTGACCTATCTGGCAATGATGGTGATCGTGCCCAAGGCAACCACTTCGGCGGATCGGCTGGATATGCGGGGCGAACCCGTGAATATTCAATCGATTGCCGATGCGGTGGAAAAGCAGTTTCAGGAGATCTCGGACAAATTGACCGAGCTGGGCAATGACTTGAGCCGCAAGAAAAAGAAGTAAGGACAGCACTCCTCACATCCATCCCTTTCAGACTGGTTCTGGAAGGGATTTTTCATTCATTGTCAGCCTGTTAACCCTTTCGACGTTCAACCGGCCGGGGTGGTCCCAACAATTTCGGAGAACCAAATGTGCTTTTTCCCGTACTTAGTAGTCTGAAAACGAATACATGCAACTTCGCCGGTATACCATTGTGCGGCTCATTCTGGAAGACGAGGGCAGGATCCTGTTGTTGCGACAGACCAGTCGAAACGGGGGAAAATATACCTTGATCGGCGGCAAGGTCCAGGTCCGTGAAACGCCTATCCAGGCCCTGATCCGGGAGACCTTCGAAGAATCGGGGGCAGTGATCCGGGAGGAAGACCTGGAATATGCGCACTATTGTTACCAGCGGAAGGCGGATATGATCAACATGATCCTGGTCTTCAAGGCGACCAAATGGACCGGAACCATTCTCAACCGGGAGTCACACAAATTCATGCATGTTGCCTGGTTTCCCAAGGACGAACTTCCGGAACGAACCACTAAAGCGACCCGGCATATCCTTCAGCAAGTGACCAGTGGTAACGCAATATATTCGGAAGTCACCGCCAAACGGTATGTCCTGCGCTAAAACAAAAAAAGCCTCCTGATCACTCAGGAGGCTTTTTTTGATGGGTATGTCGATGTTAGTCGTTCTTTACCTTCTTGGCAGTAGCATCAACGGATGCACTGGTGCCTTTGGCTTTCTTACTTGCGCAGCAAGACTTGCCCTTTTTTGAACCGGCGCAGCTTTTCGCATCCTTGCTGGAAGCAGCAGTAGCCTTGGCTCCTTTCGATGCACAGCAGCTCTTTGCACCTTTTTCGCTCATCTCGGATGGAGAGGCATTTACAAACTGGCTGGTAGCCGCATCATATGCCACAGCTTCGTAAGACACCTTGCCGCTTTTCTGGCAGACATCTTTCCGGTAATAGGAAACCTTTCCTGATGTTTCGCAAACGCGACGCTCGATAGACTCATCCAGGGAGGCCGCCTGAGCGACTGCTTCGTCAGAAACTTCAGAAGTAACACTGGTGGCAGCATGGCCAGCGCAGTTATGCTTGGTCGATTGGGCCTGAACGGTCAATGCACCAGAGACCAGAAGGAATAGAAAGAGTACTTTTTTCATGTTCTTGAGCTTTGTATTGTGATTAGATTCCAAAAATAGGTGTTCTTTTCTCAAAGGACAAATGAACTGGAGCCGGGATACAGTCTTTAACAGACTTTTAACCCCCTGGTCACGGCCTTGACAGGCGCCATCCATCACCCGATTTCCACTATCTTTGACGGATACGTGGGCCCTCAGGGCACAATCCTCATAACAGATCCCGACTATGAAAATCCTACTGATGATCGGCTTGATGGCACTGGTACAATCCTGTGCCACGCCCCAGTACACTGCGGATAAACTGCCTGAACGAAAGATCCTGTTTGGACGGGGTGGGGGATTCAGTGGGGTGGAAACAACTTACATCCTTCTGGAAAACGGCCAGTTCTGGCAGCAAGAAGGCATCGCCTCTTCCCCGGTGGCCCTTCCATCTGTTCCCCGATCTCAGGCCGGGTCCCTGTTCGATAAGGCAGAGGCCCATTTCTTCGGTGAGGTCTCCCTGAACGACCTGGGCAATACCTATTCATTTGTCGGGTTAGAAATGAAGGACCGCAGGTCCCGAATTGCCTGGACCGGTGAACTGCCTCCGCTGGATCCGGCATTTTCCGATCTGATCCAAGACCTGTTTTCGTTGATCCCCAAGAAGTAATCTGCAAACATGAAAAAATTCTCCTCATCCCTGATCATTGCCGGGCTCCTGTTCGTTGTTCATCAGGGCTTTGCCCAGATCAAGCCCGTTCATGAAGCCACCGGGCTCGCACAGCCGGCGCATAAACTCGAACCGGTACTGAATCCTCATGCAGCACCCCTGGCGACACCCGGACCATGGACCAAGGCCATGCCCCGTCCCAGCATGGCCCTGACAACTCCTGTTCCAGCGGCCATGCGCATTGTGGCCAGGGATGAACGAGGGTTGCCCATCTGGGTAGAATGGGCGTCATCCCAATTGGGAGGGCTTACGCTCACAGACCAGGCTAACCTGTTCTTCACCAGCCTGGCAGATGACATGCGGATCACTGATCCGGGAGAGGAATGGTACTTGACAGAGTCCCTTGCGGAAGGAGCCGGATCCGGACGACTTTCCTACATGCAAACCTATCACGGCATTCCTGTTGACCAGGCAGAATGTCGCTTGCATGTTCGCAATGGTCGCATCCATTTGTTTGCCGGGCGGTATTTTCCTACTCCGGCAGAGGTGGCAACAACAGCATCTGTTTCGGAGCACCTCGCCGTTCAGACGGCCCGAACGACAGTCAATGCACGGCCTGTCCAACTTTCTCCCGATTTTTTACCGGAGATAGCGGATCCTTTCCTGGTCATTTACCATCCGGACAAGGAAGCGCCCCTGTTGTGCTGGAAGGTGGAATTGATGGCAGGTGCCATGCATCGCTGGACAGTTTATGTCGATGCTCAATCCGGTGCAGTGGTGCATCAACGCCAGGAGACATGCAGTCTCCATCACGAGCATCCGCAGGAGGTATCACCGGTCATGGATGGTCCGTTCACAGCCAATGCCCTGGACCTGAAGGGTGTGACCAGGCTGATCAACACCTACCAGGTAGGCAACACGTTCTTCATGTTGGATGGAAGTCGTCCCATGTTCAAGGTGGGGCCTTCGCAACTGCCCGGCAAGCCTGTCGGCGGCATTCTGACAGTAGATGCTAAAAATTTGTCTCCGGCCCTGGGCAGTTTTCAGGCCACTCATATCGCCAGTGGGACGAACACCTGGAATCATCCGGCAGGTGTCTCTGCCCACTATAATGCAGGTCTCGCTTATACCTATTATCAGCAGACCTTCAACAGGAATTCGATCAATGGAAGCGGAGGAACCATAGTATCATATGTCAATGTCGCGGATGAAGATGGAGGCCCCATGGATAATGCCTTCTGGAATGGAGCCGCCATGTTTTACGGAAACGGTGACCAGGCTTTCCTGCCTCTGGCCAGATCGCTGGATGTAGCCGGACATGAAATGACCCATGGCGTCATCCAGGCTACTGCCAACCTGGTGTATGAGAAGGAGCCCGGGGCATTGAACGAATCCTTTGCCGACATATTTGCCACCATGATTGACCGGGACGACTGGCGCATCGGAGAAGAAGTAGTTAAAACCAGTGTCTTCCCTTCAGGGGCCCTGCGCGATCTGCAGGATCCGCATAATGGCGGCAGTGGCCTGGGCAGCCCCGGTTGGCAGCCGAAGCACACCAGTGAGCAGTACACCGGGTCCCAGGATAATGGTGGCGTCCACATCAATAGTGGGATTCCCAACCACGCCTTCTATCTCTTTGCCTCGAATGCGGGGGTCACCAAAGAGCAGGCGGAGCAGGTCTTCTACCATGCTCTCGACAAGTACCTTGTCAAGTCTTCCAAGTTTATCGATCTGCGCTATGCTGTCCTGCAGGCCTGTAAGGATAAGTTTGGCGAGGCGACGCCACTGGTCACGATCGCAGAAAATGCCTTCAATGCAGTCGGGATCGGCTCTGGTAATTCCGGTGGAGGCGACCCTGGCGATTATCAGGATGATATCAACGCCAATCCCGGTGATGAGTTTCTGGTCTTCACCGATGATGCCCTGTCCAAGATCTATATCTCCCTGCCGGATGGAAGTGGCATTCAGATCCTCAGCACTACCCCGCCGAAGAGTAAGCCAAGTATCACGGATGACGGTGAACTGATCGTTTTCATCGGAGCCGACAAAAAGATGCATTTGATCTCCATCGACTGGGTAACCGGTACACCTACGGAAGTCATCATTCAGAATCAGCCGATCTGGGCCAATGCTGCGATCGCCAAGGACGGGTCGAGAATTGCTGCTATTCCGGATGATATCGTACCCATGATCCAGGTCTTCGATTTTGGGTTGAATGAATGGTTTGACTATGGTCTGTACAATCCCACCTTTTCCGAAGGAGTGGTGACCAATGAAGTGCGTTACGCCGATGCCCTGGAGTTTGATCACAGCGGGGCCTATGTGGTGTATGACGCCTATAATCTGGTGTCCTACTCCAATGGAAGTATCCTGGATTATTGGGATATCGGGTTCCTTGAAGTGTGGAACCTGTCGACCAATACCGCTGCGGTAGGCAATATTTTCAAGCTCTTCACCAGTGTCCCGGAATTGAGCAGTGTGGCGAATCCAACCTTCGCCAAAAACTCCGAGTATATCCTGGCATTCGACTTCTTCGATGGCCAGGCCAATACCTTTTATGTGATGGGAGCCAACCTGGAAACCGGAGATGTCGGCCAGATCTATCAGAATACAGGGTTGGGCTACCCCAATTACAGCGTACAGGATGACCAGTTGCTGTTTGATGCAGAAACGGACTTCTTTTTCGAACCGGTGCTGGCCATTATCGATCTCCAGGCGGACAAGATCAGCGGGGATGTCAATTCGGCAGCGGTGTTGATCGACGGTGGCGCCCGCGGGGTCTGGTTTGCCAATGGTGAAAGGACGTTGACTGCGGTCAAGGATCCGTCTGTTGCCACCGGGATAGAGCTCGTTCCCAATCCAGGCACACATGGGTTCTCAGCCAGAGGCATCCCCGATCAGGCTCGGATCCGGATCTATAATTCGACCGGGCATCTCATCAGGGAAGTGGCCCACTGGACTGCCGGAACCTATATGGATATGTCAGATCTGTCGGCCGGCATGTACTGGCTGGAGATCCTCGATGGGCCATCGTTCGGGCGGACAACCTGGGTCAAGCTGAACTGATGCCTGCCTACAGAGACATACAACGCTTCGCATCGTTTACGCTTGACGGAGGTAGGTTGGAATTGAAATTCCATGGATGATGAAGGTCCTGATCATTCGCTTCAGTTCCATCGGGGACATCGTCCTGACTACACCGATCATCCGGTGTGTCCGTCTGCAATTGGATGCAGAGGTCCATGTGCTGACCAAACGCTCCTTCGCTTCACTTCTGGAGGTCAACCCCCATGTTGAGACGGTCCATACCATTAGCGATTCACTTGATCCGGTTCTCACCCGACTGAAAACGGAGGAATTTGACCTGGTGATCGACCTGCACAAGAATCTTCGTTCCTGGCAGGTGAGACGATCCTTGCGATGCCCGTCCCTGACCTTTGGCAAGCTCAATTTTCAGAAATGGCTGCTGACCGGGTTGAAGATCGATCGCCTGCCGCGCAAACATCTCGTGGATCGCTACTTTGATGCCCTGGCTCCCCTGGGTGTCATCAACGATGGGGAAGGATTGGATTTTTTTGTTTCCGATGAGGATCGGGTCGACCCGCAGCAATGGGTCAGGGGACCTTTTGTGGCCGTGGCTCTGGGCGCGGCGCATTCGACCAAGCAAATGCCGGTTGACCTGCTCGTGTCGATACTGGAGGAAGTGAGATTACCGGTCCTCCTGTTGGGTGGACCCGGAGATGTACAGATGGGTCAGGCTGTCATGTCACATTTCAATCGGCCAGCCATAGTGAACCTGGCAGGGCAGCTTACCTTGGGTGGTTCAGCGGATGTGATCCGCCAGTCAGCTGTTGTGTTGACGCCCGATACGGGTCTGATGCATATCGCTGCTGCATTTGACAAACCGATCGTCAGTGTATGGGGCAATACAGTCCCTGCTTTTGGGATGTATCCCTATCTCACGGCCGGGGATATCCGCGAGCGTCGGTTTGAGGTCATGGACCTGTCCTGTCGTCCCTGTTCCAAGATCGGGTTTGAAAAATGTCCCAAGGGACACTTTCGATGTATGCGCGATCAACCTGCAGAGGAGATTTCGCGGACATTGGCCGATTTTGCCAGTATCCATGAATAAAGCGTGTCGTCAGCCATGATGATTTGTGGTTTGGATTGAAACCGCTATATTTCGCCATCCTAATTGACAAGTGATATGTTAAAGAAATTACTCGTGTGTGCTGTACTGGGTTTGAGCACGTTCGTCTTGCCTGCGCAAGACGTCCATTTTACCCAGTTTACAATGTCGCCTTTGATGCTGAACCCTGCGAATACAGGGGCTTTCTTTGGCTCATATCGAATTGGCGGGATCTATCGAGATCAGTGGGCGCATTTGAGTAACTCCTTCCAGACACCCGCACTTTATGTGGATGCACCGATCATCCGCGGTTTCCGGAAAACGGACTGGGTGGGCGTTGGCGTCAACTTTTTTCAGGATAAAGCCGGTATTGCCGGATTGCAATTCAGTGGATTGCAGATGTCTGCGGCATATCATTTGTCATTGAACAAGACCAGGTCCCATGTTCTGACCTTCGGATTTGGTGGTGGCAGCATGAATCGTCGGATCAACCTGAACAGTGACAAGATCAAGTTGTATGATGAACTCCAGGATCCGAATGTGCAAAGCCAGGACCGGATGGGCATCCAGGAGAAAACGGACTATATCGACCTGCATGCCGGAGTGTTGTATACTCACAAGAACAAGGCGGGCAATGCCCTTCATATCGGCGTTTCTCTGAACCACCTGAACCGGCCTGATTACAAGCTGAGGGGAGGCAATGGAGATGCGGACAAACTGCCGATGAGGATATCTGCTTCAGCGGACATGGAGTTTCCGATCGCTGACAAATGGACGTTGACACCGGCCATCCTGGTCCAGAGCATGACGAATGTCCAGGAGATCCAGGCCCAGGCCCTGGCCGGATATCTCTTCAATGCCGAGAAAGAGATCACCTTGCTGGGGGGACTTGGATATCGTCTGGGAGATGCCATTCCGATCATTGTGGGCGCACAATGGAAGACCTTGCGAGTCGGGGTCAGTTGGGACTACAATACTTCGGATGTGACACCGAATGGCAATGGCGGATTTGAAATTGCGGCCTCCTACATCGGTCGGATTTTCAAGAAACCAACTGTCAAGCGGGTGATCATTTGCCCTCGTTATTAATTGATTGAATCACAATAATCTTCCCTCCATATGATCGTTAGATCCACCGTGGTTGTCTGCTTGCTGTTTGTTTCTTTCCTCTGTGGATGGAGCCAACCGGCGAATGAACCTACTGCCGAAGCCAATCTCAAATTTGCCCTGGAGTTGTTTGAGCAGCAGGATTACAGTAATGCCCGCGAAAAACTGGAAAGGGCTTATGAAGATTTCAAGACCAATGAAGTGGCCTGGAAGCTGGCCATGTCGCATTATTACAGCAGGGACTATCGCCGTGCTGAATCTGCCTTCAACCGGATCGTACGTCGGGACAAAAAGGATGAATATCCGGAAGCCCAGTTGTGGAAGGCCCGGATGATGAAAATGAATGGCAAATACGAGGAGGCCATTGGCGAGTTGAATGATATAGTGAAGTCGGATGCTGACCCCTATGTCAAGCAGGCAGCAGCCCTTGAACTGGCCGGGGCCAATATGGCCGTGTCCAGCGAGGAGCAGGTTCGAATGACCATTGAAAACGCTGGCCGGGATGTGAATTATCCGGGTAGTGAGGGCAGTGTTTTTATTTCGCCATCAGGGGAGGAGATGTATTATACCTCCTACCAGTTGAATGAGGCACTTGTCCTGGGAAAGGATGTTGAACCCGCTTATTGCAGAGCTGTATTATCCAAGTGGAGTGAGGATAAGTGGGGTCCTGGAAGTGCCATGGACGAAAAGATCAATCGGGAAGAATACAATACCGGAAATATCTCGGTCAGTCCAGAAGGAAACCGGCTCTTTTTTACCCGTGTTCTCATGAAGGTCGACAGTATGCAGGAGAGCCGGATCTATGTTTCCAATAAGGAGGGAGCTGCATGGGGACCCGCATACGAACTGACAGGCGTCAACGGCGACTGGATCGCCAAGCAACCCTGTGTGGGTGAGCTCTTTGGCTCGGAAGTGTTGTATTTTGTTTCAGACAAACCGGGCGGACACGGTGGATTTGATATCTATTATGCCCGGAAGACCGGAGAAACCAGTTATGCCGACCCCATCAACCTCGGGGATGTCATTAACGGCCCCGGTGATGAGATTACCCCGTTCTACCGGGATGGACGATTATACTTCAGTACGACATCCCTCCCGAGCTTCGGAGGGTTTGATATTTACAGCTCGGATTGGAACGGTTCTGTTTGGAGTACTCCTGAAAATCTGGGAAAAGGATTCAATTCATCTGTAGACGATTTCGGATTCTCAGTGGATGCGACCGGCTATAAAGGTGCATTATTGTCTAACCGTCCGGAAGGGAAGTCCCTGGACAGCCGGACCTGCTGTGATGATATCTACACCTTCCTGATCTCGCCGATCAAACTGGACCTGCTGGCCAGTGTGAAGGATGGGAAGGTAGACGGTCTGCTCCGGGGCGTACAGGTGCAGCTGATCGACATGACCGGTGACAAAATGGGTGAGACACAGATCGCTGCTACCGGTGGCGAAGGATCTGCCCCGTTTGTACTGGCCCTGGATAAAGCCTACCGGATCATTGCAAATGCAGACGGCTATGTGGGTGATACGCTTGATTTCAATACCGCCTCCATCAAGGAGGATATGACCTTCAAGAAGACCCTGGTGATGATGCCGATCCCCAAGGAACCCGAATATGAGGTCTATACCACCGAAGAGCCGATTCGTCTGAATAGTATCTATTACGATTATGATGATGACAAGATTCTACCCGAATCTGAGCCGGATCTTCAACTCCTGCTGGAACTGATGGCCCAGTATGGCGACATGGTCATTGAGCTCTCATCCCATACGGATGCACGAGGGGATGATGACTACAACCAGCGGCTGTCACAACGAAGAGCTCAGTCCGCCACGAACTGGCTGCTGGCAAAGGGTGTAGACACTTCCCGGATCCAACCGGTCGGCTATGGTGAAACACAGATCCTCAATCAGTGCACCAACGGCGTTGAATGTACGGATGATGAACATCGTTTCAATCGTCGAACAGAGTTCAAGATCATTTCCGGTCCTACCTCGATCAAAATTGAAAAGACCCGACTGAAAAGTGCAGATGAAGAGGCTCCAGCCAACAGGCGGAACAATAATACCCGGACCCGTCGGCGTGGTGGAGGAGATTCAGTGGCGATGGATGCCTATCCGCCACCTCCAGCCTTGACCTGGGATAGTGATGGGGTGAACTTCGGACAGATGAAACAGGGCTCTTCACGGGATCATGTTTTCACCTTTACCAATACGGGTGACAAGGATGTGACGATTGAGATCTGCACGGCATGTGATTGTATGACCCTGGATTGGACGACCCTGCCTGTCAAACCGGGTCAGAAGGGTACCATCAAGGCTCATTTTGATACGAGTAAGAAAGAGGCGGGGGATATGGTCAATGACTTTATCAATGTGATCATGGAAGAGCGCGATCCGGCAACCGGATATCCGATCATTTACGAATTGCATTACCAGGCGGAGATCACCAGGTGATCCGTACAGGAATAAACCGACTGATGACCCGCCCTTTGGCGGGTCTTTTTTTATCCGGGAATAGATGAGTCTACTTGAATGGGGAGCGGTCTTTTTTAATGTGCTCTATGTCGTCCTGGCGGCAAGAAGGCATATTGCTTGCTGGCCGGCCGGGATCATCGGTGTTGTCCTCGCATTTTTGGTCTATATCCCTGCCCGGCTCTATTCAGATGCAGTACTGCAGGTATTCTATCTCGTATTGAGTGTCTATGGTTGGTGGCAATGGTCGAATGGTCGCCGGGCAAGTGAACAGCATATCTTCCGGATGACCGGTTCTGAACATCTCCGGGTGATCCTGGTGGGGATCGGTCTGGGGTTGTTGATGGGATGGTTCTGGTCCGGCTTCGGGGCGGCCTTGCCCTTTGTGGATGGACTGACCACTAGTTTCAGTATGGTGACCACCTGGTTGGTTGCCCGGCGTTATCTGGAGAACTGGATCTATTGGATCATCATTGACATGGTCTGTATCGGTGTGTATGATCACCGGGGAATTGAAGCCTTTGTCTACCTCTTTGTCCTCTATGTAATCCTCTCGGTCTGGGGGTGGAGAAGTTGGAGAAAGGTCTGGGGTGAATCGATCCACAAGTGACCTGCGTGCAGTGTTGGATCACCCTGCCTGTTTAGATTAAATCTAAATTAATTGCGAGTGATCGAAATCACGGTCATGACCTGATAAAACGTTGTTGAGCATATATCTTTGCCGGTGTTTTATGAAAAGCATCCATTATTGCTGGTTAAACCTCGCCATATTTTGAAACGGTTCAGTTTATTCATCGCCTTTGCCATGGCCGTCCTGCCGCTTCGGGCAGCCTCCATGTCCCTGATCTGGGAGCAAGCATCCACACTTTCGGTCGTTCTGATCGCCATTGTGGTATTGGTCTTCTTCCTTTTGATCACCGTTGGGAACAGTCTTCTACAGGTTCGAGCCAAAGAATTGGGCGTGCTCCACTTTGCGAATTATTCCGTCTTGCCCAATCGAAAGGATATCACCGGTAAAGCCGCCTCGGCGGAGGGTGTCATTCGCTTGCGGAAAGGGCATGATATCCGATTGAAAGGCAGTGCGGCCCCTTCCATTGAAGACGTTTCGGTCAGTTCAGTCGCTGTGCTGCCGACCAACGTGCATGGGATCGCTCCGATTCCTAAATTGGAAGTTGCAATTGGAGATACGGTCAAGGCGGGAGATCCCCTCTTCCATGACAAGAATCTGGATTCTATCAAGTTTGTCGCGCCTGTATCCGGAGAAGTGGTGGAAGTTCGTCGCGGAAACAAGCGGGCCATTACCCACGTGGTGTTGCTGGCAGATAAAAAACAGAGTTATCGAACCCTTAAGGTCCCCGACCTGAAGACTGTTGATCGTGATGGTCTGGTTGCCTTTCTGGCGGATAGCGGTGCCTGGCCACTGATCAAGCAACGCCCCTACAATGTCCTGGCTGGTCTGGACATCGTCCCCAGGGATATTTTCATTTCCACCTTCGATACGGCTCCCCTGGCCCCGGATAACAATCTGATCGTTGATGGCCAGGAGGTTGCATTTCAGCAGGGTCTGGATGTTTTGAAAAAACTGACGACGGGTCAGGTCCACCTGGGTTTGAATGCGGGTGGAGCAGGTGCACATCAGGCATTCAGCGATGCAGCAGGAGTGGAAAAGCACTGGTTCAGCGGCCCACATCCCGCTGGCAATGTAGGCGTCCAGATTCACCATGTTGCACCTATTTTGCCGGGTGACAAGGTCTGGACACTCGGCGTGCAGGATGTGATCACGATCGGCAAACTCTTTACTGAGCAGCGATACGACAGCTCCCGGATCGTGGCACTGTGCGGGGCAGAGGTGAAAAACCCCCGGTATGTGAAGACCGTACAGGGCGCCAGCCT
>JAUIEA010000095.1 GCA_030429045.1 Bacteroidia bacterium
GCACATTGTGGATGAACTCAACCAAGAATGACCCGAAAACAGGTAAACTCTGAGGGGGTGGGATATCTCATTAATTTACTATGCAGAAAGGATATTGTGTTCGGAATGAAGAAGCCCTGAAGGGGCGCAATATATCAGCATCCCGCAACGCGGGATGTCAATGGTATGCGTTATAAAGAAGCCCTGAAGGGGCGCAATCAATTCCCATTTATCTGAGACGAATGGTAGGAGGGAAAATGGGATAATTTATTCAGGCATTAATCTTTTGCTATTCATTCAACAATTGCAAATGGAATACGGGGAATGCCTCATTGACAGGGGCGGTGATTTTTTCGATGATCTGCCAGGTATTTCCTTCGGGACCACGGAAGACAAAACATCGCTCTCCAAATTCATTGGGCATCACCGGAGTGGGCTCCAGATTGGCCTCGGTCACAGCGGCCCACATCAGGCCCAGGCGCGGGGTGTAAAAGGTATGAGCGGTGATCCCGCCATAGCCGGGTGCCTGTTTGTCTGCACGATTGGCACGTGGTTCGACCGGTATAAAAAACCGGAGTTTACCGCAGATATTATTCGGAGAGTGAAAGGTCTGAAACCAGTACGATTCTCCGGGCTGCAGCATATATAGCGTCCGTGGTCCCCTGAGCCATTCTCCTTCCAATGTGGGTGGTCCGTCGGCGACCAGACCCAGGGCACTGACCAGATACTGCAGCTGTTCCATGGAATCTACCTGCACAAACAGATCGTGATGGGTGAGTTCGCTGGTCCCCAGCCTGGTGCCCAGATGGATATTGCCGTATCCGGGAATGGTATAACCATACCGCTGATAAAACAGGTGATTGACATCCTGGCCATAGACGGCCATTTCGCGAGTGGTGGCCGCATGTTCGTAAAATGAAAAGGGTCCGTCAAAATCGCCGAGTACGCCCTGTCGGATTGGGGTGGTAACCAGCCAGGGTTCGCCACCATCGCGAGCATCCTGATAGATATCGTGCAACCAGAAAATATCCTGGGTCAGCATGGCGGCAATGCGCATACCGATCGTTCCAGGGCGGGCATAACCGACACCCGGACCCAGAGGTTCGTCCCAGACCCAAAGGCGAATGAGTCCGTGGCTGTCACTTTTTCCGTTTTGCAAACGGTAACCCTTCAGGGCAGAGGGAATGCCGTACAGGTTCTGGGCCGCAATTTTATTCAGGTAACCGGTATTCGTCACCCGGAAGCCCATCTCTCCGTAATAGCGCAAGGCTTCATTGAGATCGCTGACGCCGATGGCCGCTTCAAAAACGCCACTGATGCCCAACCCTTCACCGGCCCAGGAGGCATCGATCTGTGCCTCTTCTTCAAAAAAAGACGGAGAAATATCCCCGGTAGAATCGATGGGAAGGGGAGGTGGTGGCTCCTGGGAAAACGCCAGGAAAGGAAGGAAGAGGAGGGAAAATAAAAGGGAACGCATATTGGTAAAATTAAAGCACCAAATCACAAATCACAAAATCCAAATAAATCACAAATTCGAAATTCCTGCCTCGCCGGCCGGCCGGCAAATGGCCAAAAAATGAAATACTGTTTCGGTCATTGAGTATTGGTGCTTGGATATTATTTGGGATTTGGTTTTTGGTGCTTGTGATTTATTCCAGTCCGTATTTATCAATTAGATACACAAGGCTGGTAATGGCTGCTGCTCCTAGTTCGAGTTCCCGTTCATTGACATTGTGGATGCGATCGTTGCGGGTATGATGGAAATCGAAATAGCGTTGTGGGTCGGGTCTGAAACCGACGAGGAGTCCCTTCATGGATTTGAGCGGACCGATATCCGCTCCGCTTCCGCCCTGAGACATGGAGAGGCCATAGGGTTCGAGCAGGGGAAGCCAGGAATTGGCCTTGCGATAGTAGCGGGTAAAGACTTCGGGATCGGCTTCCATGGAGAAACCGCGAGGGGTAAATCCGCCGGCATCCGACTCAATGGCTGCGAGGTGAAAGGTTTGGGTTGATCGAGCTGAATCGGCATATGCTTTTCCACCCCCAAGGCCACTTTCCTCATTCATAAAAAGGACGGCCCGGATGGTATACCGGGGCTTGTAGCCGATCTCATTGAGCAGGTTGAGCACTTCCATGGCTTGAACACAGCCGGCGCCATCGTCGTGAGCACCACCGCCGACATCCCAGGAGTCAAGATGACCGCCGATGAGGATGATGGTATCGGGACTGACCGTCCCCATCATCTCACCGATCACATTATAGGATTTGAAGTTTCCCTTGGCTTTGCAAGAAGTGATGACCGTGGCATCGGTGCGGGATTTTTTCCTGAGCTGGGTACTCAGCCATTCGGCGTCGTTGGTGGTAATGGCGATGGCCGGGATGGGGTCTGTCCCTTCGGGAAAAATGGTCACGCCGGTATGCGGGACATCATCCAGGTTTTGGGTCATGGACCGAACCAGGCAGGCTACAGCGCCATAATTGGCTGCTTTGGCGGGGCCATACACACGCTGATCGACCGCTTTGCCATAGGCGTGAAAGGGAATCAGGTCGGCCGGATCCATGGGCCGGTTGTAGAAGACGATCTTGCGATCGAGGGCATAACCCAGGGTATCTACCTCGTCGAGTGAATGGACCTCGACGATGGAGGCTTGCACCCCACGGCGTTTGGTGGCACCGGAGTAGCCCAGGGCGAGGACATCCAGTTCTTTGATGATGTTGCCATTCTGCCGGATGATCACCTGTTCCTTGTCGCCACGCTCCCAGACGGGAACGGTACATTTCTGCTTCCAGGCGGCGACGTTGTCGAGTTTGTCCAGTTCATCAAAGGTGTAGGCGATGGCTTGCTTGGATTGGGGAGAGCCGGCCAGGCGTCCACCCACCTCTTCAGAGAGGTAAGTCAGCCAGGAGTAGGCTTTGCCGTTTTCCAGGGCGGCGGTATGGATCCGTTTGAGGACAAAGGCGTCATCATCGGTCTGTGCTCGGGTAATCGTGCAGGAGAGAAGGAACAGAGCAATGAGGGGGATAGATTTCCACATGCGATCAAGAGTTGGATTGGATGGTCGAAGGTAGGGAATGACGGGGATGTTCCTGGTTTCTGGTTTGGCCGGAGGTTGTATCACGCCTACGGGGCGAAATGAAAAGGTAAGAATATGTTGCTATAAACCTTGCACCCCTACGGGGCGCTCATCTGGTTTGGCGACGATCTCAAATTAAGAAGCCGAGTTCCAGTACTGAAGACTGTTGGACGTTTGGGACCGAATACCGAAGGCCGAACGCCATTCATTGTCAGTATCAGGATTTACAGGATTTAAGGATGAACAGGATTTACGTGAAGGGGTCACCTTCCAGATACTGAATGCCCGTTTATTGCATTACTCGATCATGAAATCAGGGCTACACAGGATCATCACCATGCTCAATACATCCTTATGAGCACACAGCTGGCAACTTTTATTTTGTAAAAACGAATAAACGAATAAACGAATAAACGAATAAACTTTAGACAGTAGTAGTATCACCCCTACGGGGCGAAATAAATGGGTAGTAGTATTCCGCTATAAACCTTGCACCCCTACGGGGCGCTCATCTGGTTTGGCGACGATCTCAAATTAAAAGGCCGATTTCCAGTACTGAAGACTGTTGAACGATTGGGACCGAATACCGAATGCCGAAGGCCGAACACCGTTCATTGTCAGCATCAGGATTTTCAGAATTTGAGGATTTTCAGGATTTACGTGAAGGGGCTACCTTCCAGATACTGAATGCCCGTTTATTGCATTATTCGATCATGAAATCACTGCTGCCCAGGTTCATCATCATGCTCAATACATCCTCATGAGCACACAGCGGGGAACATTTATTTTGTAAGAACGAATAAACGAATAAACGAATAAACTTTTGACAGTAGTCGTATCACCCCTAAGGTGCGCTGCATAGCTTTGGCATTGCATTACGTTCGCAATAACGCCTTAACGCAATAACGCCATAAGGTAATCCTGACCGCCGAAGGCAGTACCGTCAAATACCGAATACCCAACGCCGAATACCCAATACCGAACTCCTTTACATCTGTATATTATTGATATTTTCAAAAGGTGGCGGAATATTCTCCGGATCCTCTTCGATAATCTGCAGAATATCCCGGGTGATTCCTCTTGAAATATTGGAGATGGGCACATCATTGGGGGAACCTTCAAACGGATTTTCTCCGGCCAGGCCAATGCGCAACATCGTATTGAATACCCAGATAACGATGACCGTAAAGGGAATATTGAACCAGACAAAATAAGTCCCGATAAACGGGTTTGTTTTTGCAATTTCCATTCCCATGATCGCAAAGGTGGGAATGATCGCCATGGGTAATAACCACATAAAGATGTGAACAAAGTGATAGCCGATGCTCCCGTATTGTTTGGGGTAGGGGAAATTTTTGATGCGTTCGGATTTGCCCTGGAGAGCGGTCAGTTCCTGCAGAAGCTGTTGTAAGTTCAACAAGCTGAAATCCCACAGTTTTTTCTCATCGGTAAGTTGTCGCAAATGCTTTGACTGGAGACTGATGATGGCATTGGGTTTATTGTCATGGGCCATGACCATGTCCAACTCTTCTTTTGAAAGGTGAGGCGCTAATTCTGCTTCCAGTGGTGAATTATATTCCGGGATATTGTACTTGTACGTCTCCATTTCATGGATAGCCTCGTAGGAAGTCTCCCAGGACTTTTTTGTGCGCATGGCATATCGCAGGGCAGTCAACCAGGCCACATGACGATGAGTAAAAACCCGGATAGCCTCTGTTTCCGATTTCGTCGCCTCGGCCCGATGCATGTAAAAGCTGTCTTTCAGGGTAATGATCAGGGATCTGGAAGCATTGACAATACCCCCCCATATTTTTCGGGCTTCCCAGATCCGATCATAGGCGGCATTGTTCTGGAATCCGACCATAAAGGCGACAGCTGTACCCACCAATGCAACTGGTGCCAGCGGAACCTGTAACCATTTGATTTGGAGTAATTCATAGAGGATGGTAACAGCCGTAGAAAAAACAGTGAAAAATATGATTTCACGTTTTGTCCAGATGAGGACACTCTTGAACGAAAACCTTCTCAGTATATACATGCCTGCTCTTTAGTGGTGGTGGATAGATTTTGGGAAGATATTTATCGATTGCTATATCCGGCTTTGATAGGTGTATAATTCATGATAGCGACCATTGCTGGCCAGCAATTCATCATGTTTTCCTCTTTCGATAATATGGCCATCTTCGATGACCAGTATCTGATCCGCCTGACGGATGGTACTCAGGCGGTGGGCGATGACAAACGTGGTCCTGTTTTTCATCAGCACGCTCAGGCTTTTCTGGATAAAGGATTCGCTTTCATTATCCAGATTGGATGTGGCTTCGTCCAGTATGATCACCCTGGGATTGGCGAGCAAGGCCCGGGCGATAGAAATCCGTTGTTTTTGCCCGCCGGATAGTTTTACCCCTCGTTCGCCGATGAGTGTGTCCAGTCCGTCGTCAAAGCGATCCGTAAATTCATTGACATATGCGCCCTGAACCGCCTCGAGGAGTTGTTCTTCGGTAGCATCCGGTCGGGGAAAGAGAATATTCTCCCGCACCGTGCCTTCAAACAGGAAGTCGTCCTGGAGGACCACGCCGAGGTGTTGTCGAAAACTTCTCAGGTTGACTTTGGAGAGATCAACTCCATCAAGGGTAACAACGCCACTATCCGGCGTGAGAAAAGTAGCGACCAGTCCGGCGATGGTGGATTTGCCAGACCCGGACGAACCGACCAGGGCGGTGACACTTCCGGCCGGGGCTTTAAAATTGATATTGTGCAGGACTTCCTTGTTATTCCCATAGCTGAACGAAACGTCCTTGAATTCGATGCTGCCGGAAAATTCGGTGAGGATTTCTGTACGCACTGTGGCATCATCTTCCTCCGGCATTTCCATCAACTCCTGGGTTCTATCCAAACCAGCCAGTGCCTCGGTGAGTTGGCTGCCAATATTTCCCATTTGGACAATGGGGACGATCATGAACCCGAGGACACCGATAAACGCAAAAAATTCGCCGGCGGTGAGTTCACCTCCCGCCATAAAATAGCCGCCGATGCCCATAATACCGGCGGAGGCAAGACCGAGTAATAATGTCGCCGAACTCTGGATGAGGGCGTTTGCGGTCAGGCTTTTCTTGACATTCAAATAGAGTCTTTCCACCCCGGATTCGAAGGTTTTGCTTTCCTGCTCTTCCGCATTAAAGGCCTTGATCACCCGTACACCATTCAGGGTTTCGGTCAGTCGGCCGGTGACATCGGAATTGATCTTTCCCCGCACCCGGAAAATGGGCCGGATATAGCCAAAGGCCTTGAGGGCGACCACGGTAAAGATGGAGATAGGGAGAAGGACAAACAGGGTCATCCAGGGATTGATACTGATCAGGATAACCAGGGCTCCCAAAGAAGTCAGGGTGCCGCCGATCAGTTGGACAAAGCCAGTGCCGACCAGATTGCGGATGCCTTCGACATCATTCATCACCCTGGAGACCAGTCCCCCGGATTTATGGTCGTCAAAAAACTGGATGGGTAGTCGGAGGAGTTTTCGGGCCACCTTGACCCGGAGGATGGAGATCATGTGTTGGGCCTCCACACTGAGTAATCGGGTGAGTGCAAAGGAGGTGGCGGCCTGGATGACTAAAGCGGCACAGACAATGATGAGCAGATTCGTCAACAGGGTCATGTCCTTGTTGGGCACCACATCATCGATGAGGATCTTGGATGCGTAAGGGGTGACCAGGCCGACAAAGCTCCTGATGATAATGAGGACCAGGCCAATGGACAGGTACTTCCGCCGGGGCCAGATGAAGGCTTTGAACGCCCATGCGAAGGATACTTTTTTCTTTTCGCCCATATGTGGTGTTGGCTGATCTGCAAGAAATCGTGATGAACGGAGGAACAAGCCGGGTTGCTTCACCTCGAACATCAGAAGTGCGATTATACGATAAATTGAGGGTCTTAACAGGTGCAAACAGGAAATGAAAAGTGTTCCTTGTTCCAAAGTTCCAGATTGGCATCTGTGTGGAAAGGAGTTATGTCGATATACGAGTAGGAGCTGCGAGGGGCAGTAGCAGTATCACCCCTACGGGGCGAAAAGAAAGGGTAGGAATATGCTGCTATAAACCTTGCACCCCTAAGGGGCGCTGCTTTGTTGGCGACCTTCCAGAAATGAAACAGCCATTTACGTCCTTGATAGGGATGAACGTTAAGGACCGAATACCGAACACCGAAGGCTGAACACCGTTCATTGTCAGCATCAGGATTTTCAGGCTGTGAAGATGAACAGGATTTACGTGAAGAGGCCACCTTCCAGATAATGAATGCCCGTTTATTGAATTACTCGATCATGAAATCACTGCTGCCCAGGTTCAGCACCATGCTCAATACGTCCTCATGAGCACACAGCGGGCAACATTCATTTTGTAAAACCGAATAAACCTGCGACAGTAGTCGTATCACCCCTACGGGGCGAAAAGAAAGGGTAGGAATATGCTGCTATAAACCTTGCACCCCTACGGGGCGCTGCTCAGTTGGCGACCATCCAGAAATGAAACAGCCATTTACTTCCTTGATAGGGATGAACGTTAAGGACCGAATGCCGAACACCGAATGCCGAATACCGTTCATTGTCAGCATCAGGATTTACAGGATTTGAGGATGAACAGGATTTACGTGAAGAGGACACCTTCCAGATACTGAATGCCCGTTTATTGAATTACTCGATCATGAAATCACTGCTATCCAGGATCATCAACATGCTCAATACGTCCTCATGAGCACACAGCGGGCAACATTCATTTTGTATAAACGAATAAACGAATAAACGAATAAACTTTCGACAGTAATCGTATCACCCCTACGGGGCGACATTCAGGGGTAGTACTATTTTGCTATAAACCTGGCACCCCTACGGGGCGCTGGTCGGGTTTGGCATTGCATTACGTTCGAAATAACGCCTTAACGCAATATCGAAATAACGAAAGCCGACTGCCGAAGGCAGTAACACTTACTCCTTATTGCCGAAATCCGAATACCAAATATCGTATGCCTATTCGATATGTCTGTCATGGTCCACTGTTTTTGAGTCTTTCCCCTTAAGAGAATCTCCACTTAATCCTTAGATTGTGGGACTCAAGGATTCTCGAGGAAAGAAACAGGATTTCCTGATCTCACAGCATAATCACCATGAAAAATCTCATTTCCTGCCGGGTCAATGTCATGATCTCGAACATGGATCAATCCATCTCGTTTTATCAGGATACTCTGGGGTTGAAAGTTCTCAACCGATATGGTGATCATTATGCGGAAATTCAGACACCGGATATGCTGATCGCCCTGCACCCCAATACCGGGAAGGTCAAAGTGGGAAATAATATGTCCATCGGTTTTGGCGTGCCCGATTTTGACGAGGTGGTCAAAGAATTACAAATGAAAGGGATTGCCCTTGAAGTGGAAAAGGATGGCTGGATCCGATTGGCTCACTTTACAGATCCGGATCAGAACCAGTTGTTTTTAGCGGAAAGGACAGAAGGGTAACTCTTTCAATGGGAGCACAAGGAAGTAACCGGATCATAGCGATGGTCATTTATAATTTGCGGAGATGAATGCTCCAGGAACACTTAGGGGTCGAATGATCATCACAGGCATGGTCGCGTTATTGATGTGGATGCACCTTGCCTGGGACTATTTCCATGAGGGTGTACCTACTCATTATGTATTGCATAGAGGTGATCTTCCGGGGTTTTCCAGTTGGTGGGGAGCCCTGACCTTACCGGCATTGACCTGGTTCTTATTATACCGCATTCAAAGGCGGATGCGCAGGTCTGTTCCAGGAGAGCGTTTTACCACCAGGAAGGCGATCGTTTGGGGATTTGTCAGGACATTTCTGTTTGGCGTCCTGTTGTCCATCCTGTTTACACTAGGCTCATCGCTACCCGGCGTGATGATGATCGGACTGGTGGCGATCTCCTTTTTTATTCCGGTCTATCATGCTGAATATTTGCTGGGCTTTGTGCTGGGGATGACCTATACCTTCGGTCCTGTTTTACCGATGCTTTTTGGTGCCGTATTCTGGGCGGTTTTTGCCCTGAATTACCGGGTAATTCGGGAGGGCGTTTTTTTCATGATCGAAAGAGTAAGGCGGTAGAAATCCGTAGCATCAGGAGGTTGGAGATTGCATTTCGTCTGGCAGACGCAGTATCACACCTATGGGGCGAGTAGAAAGGGTAGGAATATTCTGCTATAAACCTTGCACCCCTACGGGGCGCTGCTTTGTTGGCGACCTTCCTGATGTGAAACAGCTATTTACTTCCTTGGATAGGGATGAACGTTAGGGACCGAAGGCCGAACACCGTTTATTGTCAGCATCAGGATTTTCAGGATTTGAGGATGAACAGGATTTAGTGGAGGGGATACCTTCCAGACACTGAATGCCCGTTTATTGTATTTCTCGATCATGATATCACTGCTGTCCAGGATCTTCACCATGCTCAATACATTCCCAGGAGAACAAAGCTGGCAACATTCATTTTGTAAAAAAGAATAAAAGAATAAACTTGCGACAGTAGTCGTATCACCCCTACGGGGCGAAAATCGTGGGTAGAAGTATGCTGTTATAAACCTTGCAACCCTACGGGGCGCTGCTTTGTTGGCGACCTTCCTGATGTGAAACAGCTATTTACTTCCTTGGATAGGGATGAACGTTAGGGACCGAAGGCCGAAGGCCAAATGCTGAACACTGTTCATTGTCAGCATCAGGATTTACAGGATTTAAGGATTTTCAGGATGGGAGAATTGAGAACGGATCAAGGGAAACTTTCCGAACCCAGACGCTTGCAGTCTAGGCACCGAAAGCCAAACACCGAATGCCGGGTTATCGAGCTTACTCAACCATGTATGTTTTGCGGTCCATGATCTTCCCCATGTTTAATATATCCTCCGTAAAACACCGCCGGCAACGTTTATTTTGTAAGAACGAATAAACGAATAAACGAATAAACGAATAAACGAATAAACTTTAGACAGTAGTAGTATCACCCCTACGGGGCTCCCAAATGAATAGTTCACAAAGGGCTATAAACCTTGTACCCCTACGGGGCGCCGGTCGGTATTGGCATAATGTTACTCTCGAAATAACGCCTTAACGCAATATCGAAATAACGAAATCCAGACTGCCGAAGGCAGTAACACATAATCCTTCTTGCCGAAATCCGAATACCCAATACCGAATACGTATGGTTGAATTATTCCACCATCAGTGAATCACTTTCCATAACGACCGGTGCCGGATAGTAATCCGTGGTATTTTCCTCGATCAGGGTTTTCAGGTTTTCGATATTTTCAACTTCCTGCTTGGTGAAGCCCCCTCCAAAGATCTCCATCAGGGCAAACATGGAACGGGTCATCATACTTTTCCCGATCACTTCCGATTCGGTTTTGATGGTGGTTTTGCCGTCGGTTTCTGCAAAGGAGGTCCGTTGTTTGAATTCCATCATGTCGCTATCGAAGCTCAGGTCGAAGTGGTCAAATTCCTGGATATCCACCAATGTTTCGGTCATTTCAAAATCGGGATTTCCTTCACCAGGGTTGACGACGACTTTGTAGGTGCTCCCCACAGCTCCCTTTTCACCACTGAGCAATTCCATACTTATAAAACCGGCGAGCCATTGGTCGTATTTCGACTCATCCTGAGTCACCGCCCAGGCTTCCTGCACGGATTTATCGACAGTAATTTCATGGCCATAGTGGACAGATGGATGGATCCATCCAACAGCCAGAAAGAGCAAGACCAAGGAAATTAATGCGAAGAGGATGTACTTCAGGATTTTCATGTGGTGGTGGTTTTGTGACGCAGGTCTTCCAAAATACAATAAAATAGACAATCGGGTTATCTTGCTTATTAGTGATAGCGTGGAAATACCTGTTTTTAATCATTTGGTTATCTGACGGGAAGAGAATTAAGATGTTGTCTTTGCAATTAGATTAGGATGAAAAAGCCGTTCTTCTTTCGAACCTTTACCCGGGTGGGATTGGTCCCCTATATCGGAGGGACGGTGGCGCATGTGTTGCGTTTGATTTACGAGTTTCCAATCGTGGAGGCGCCGTTTATCATTCATTGGGTGGTCGTCTTGTTTGGCGGTTATGCCACGGCCGGTTTTGTGTGGTATATAAGACAAATTGACTTCCAGGGCTTCATGGATAAACTCCTCTATGGCCTGGTGATCTTTCATTTGGGCGGTTCGGTGGTGCTGCACGCGTATTCGTTGATCACCCGGAGTAATGACTGGATGGGATTTTTCTCCATGGGGTATAGTTATTTTGCCATCCTCTATTTTGTGGGATTGGGAGGGTATTGCTGGTCCCTGGGGAAACGAATTGAGAAACTGTGATCCTTTCCCTTTATCGAATTGCCGGAGGCATTCTATCAGGCCCTGGAAGGATTTCTGGAAGATCAGTAAAGGAATTCCAGGTTGTCCAGCTCGATTTTGGGTAACAGACGTCGTTGCGAAAGGCAATCGCAGTATCACCCCTACGGGGCGAAATTCAGGGGGAGTACTATTCTGCTATAAACCTTGCACCCCTACGGGGCGCTCATCTGG
The DNA here is from genome assembly GCA_030429045.1 of Bacteroidia bacterium. Classification (GTDB taxonomy): domain Bacteria; phylum Bacteroidota; class Bacteroidia; order Chitinophagales; family Saprospiraceae; genus JAGNXB01. The sequence continues at coordinate 11,627 of JAUIEA010000095.1, forward strand.
TTTGGCGACGATCTCAAATTAAAAGGCCGATTTCCAGTACTGAAGACTGTTGAACGTTTGGGACCGAATACCAAATACCGAACGCCGTTCATTGTCAGCATCAGGATTTTCAGGATTTCAGGATGAACAGGATTTACGTGAAGGGGTCACCTTCCAGATACTGAATGCCCGTTTATTGAATTACTCGATCATGAAATCACTGCTGCCCAGGTTCATCACCATGCTCAATACATCCTCTTGAGCACACAGCGGGCAACATTCATTTTGTAAAAACGAATAAACGAATAAACGAATAAACGAATAAACGAATAAACGAATAAACTTTAGACAGTAGTCGTATCACCCCTACGGGGCTCCCAAATGAATAGTTCACAAAGGGCTATAAACCTTGTACCCCTACGGGGCGCCGGTCGGTTTTGGCAGCGATCTCAAATTGAAACGGCGATTTTCTTTCCTGGATCTGTTAACGTTAGGGACCGAATACCGAACGCCGAACACCGAACGCCGAACACCGAACGCCGAACACCGTTCATTGTCAGCATCAGGATTTACAGGATTTGAGGATGAACAGGATTTACGTGAAGAGGACACCTTCCAGATACTGAATGCCCGTTTATTGAATTACTCAATCATGAAATCACTGCTGTTCATGATCCTTTGCATGGTCAATACGTATTCATTAGAACACAGCTGGCAACATATTTTTTGTAAAAACGAATAAACGAATAAACGAATAAACGAATAAACGTTTGGCAGTAGTAGTATCACCCCTACAGGGCGAAATGAAAGGGTAGTACTATTCCGCTATAAACCTTGCACCCCTACGGGGCGCTCCTCTGGATTAGCAATGATCTCAAATTAAGAAGCCGATTTCCATTCCTGAATACTGTTGAATATCTGGGACCGAATACCGAATACCCAATGCCGAACACCGTTCATTGTCAGCATCAGGATTCGCAGGATTTGAGGATGACAGGATGGGGTGGTAAGTGGCAAATGGTAAAGGGGCCATCAGGGATTGACCTGCCAGCGAAAAACAAGTACTGACAAGAATCTTTTCAAGAGATGACCGAGGTTCTTTTACATGTGGAGAATAGCACCAACATTGGGATGTGGGTAGTCTTATAGTAGAAAGCTGGACCATGGTATTCATCGTCAAACTTTCAATGTCATGAAAACAATATATCCCATCTATAAACCAGTCCTGCGCCTCTTTTCCGTGTTCCTGCTGGCTCTATTGGTTGTATCGGGTCTCCATGCACAAACGTATTATCTGAAGGACATTGTCCTTGGCAACCGATACGTCCCGAACAGCCAGGATTTCTGTTATGAGACGCAATACGATTATGCGTATTGCATCAAAAACAATCGGGTGGATTCCCGGGGCGGAGACCTGGAACTGCATGTATGGTTGAAAACCCGGCCTGAATGCAAAAAAGTGTATCAGGTCAGGTGGTCGTTTAACAAGGATATTCGCACGGTGTCGTGCGGAGAAAAGATCTTGGTGGATATAGTCAACCAACCTGTTTCGGGTGGCGATTGTGGCTGGGACTGGGTCTTCCATAACCCGAGCAGTTTTTCCCTCTTGAACGGAGCTTCGGGCATGACCTATGCGGAGGCCAAAAAAGATCCAGGATACTCGTACAGAGAATATGTATTCCTTCACTATCCCGGACATAAAGTGAATGGTGAACCACAATTTATAGATCACAAGTTTACGCATCTCCATCATGCGGAACAATTGGAAATAGTGGTCTGCTCGCGGAAAGAAATGGCAATCCATGCCCATGGCGGTAATTTCCATTTCAACTTCGATGGCAGAGGCCTGTTTTTTGATATAGACTATATGTTTACCACGGAGCCAGTAGAAACCAGTCCTCCCAAGCAGAACGCTGCGCTCCAGCCTCCCGTCATCCAGCACAATGTGCAGAACAATCAGGGCACCTATTGGATGGGTATCCAGGTGCCCGGCATGTTGCGTGGCTATGCAGGTAAGTCCATCCAGATTGTCATACGTTTTGTCGATGAAAATGGCCAATTTCTCCTGAGCAACAAGTCTGATGTGCGCTATGTCGATGCCAGTGGATATGTGGCTACCGGTACAGAGGTCATTCAGGTCACGGCTGATGAATTTGATCTGAGCAGCCTGCAGATGTGGATGCCCTACGCCTCGCTGAGCCTGGCCTATACGGGAGGAAAGCAGCCATACAACCTGAACGTTTTCGCTGAACTGTTTTCAGACGGAAAACTGATGATGCAGTCGTCTATGGTACCGATACGCGTTAACTGGTAATGCCAGAGTAGGTCCTTCATTTTCCGGGCTCCATCGTCTACCCCTATCTTGCGGGTGATATCAAGTCCCGGCAGGGAACAGCTGCATGATGAAAAGCGGAACAATGACCATGGAAGAGTTGGGCTATACGCCGGAACTGGCCGCCTGGCGGACCGAACATCAACTCGACACCTTCGGAGTTGGACGAGTGATAGCGGAGCACAAGGACCGGTATACGGTCAGGACGGCGGATGGTGAATACGATGCGGAGCTCATTGGCCATCTGCGTTTTGCCGCTTCGGACCGCCGCGATCTGCCCGCCGTGGGAGATTGGGTGGCCCTCTCCGAATATGATGAACAAAAGGCGCTGATCCATGCGGTCTTTCCACGAAAGTCCATCATCGAACGCAAGGCAGTGGGTCAGCCGGGGCGCACGCAGATCATCGCCACCAATATTGATGTGGGCCTGATCGTCCAATCGGTGGACCGGGATTTCAGTATCAATCGCCTGGAGCGGTATCTGACGATTTGCAATGCCTCCAAGATTGAACCGGTCATTGTGTTGAGCAAGGAGGATCTCGTAGAGGAAAGCCAATTGGAAGGTTTTATGGACCAGGTGAGAGAGCGGATCCACAGTGTGCCCGTATTTGCGATCAGCAACCAATC
>JAUIEA010000096.1 GCA_030429045.1 Bacteroidia bacterium
ATCCGCAACGATGTCCAGCCGCTCTCCGTAGGTCTTGGGTTGTTCGTACAGGATCCCGCTGGTTTCATTGGCGGAGGTGGTCCAGACCTGCCCACTGTAGGGACTTACATCAATCGCCGGATGGGCTTCCACCGTATACACCACATAAATACTGACCAGGCCATCATAGGCGTCCGCCATCTCATTGAGGACGTCGATCTTTCCACGCCAGACCGGACAGGTATAATTCGCACCGACCAGTAATACCGGCTTTCCTTTGGCCAGTTCGTCACTGAGTCGAAGAGAATCGCCATCAACGGTATAGAGGGTGAAATCATGGACCAGTTCTTCGGCCTGATAGCCGGATTGATCCATGCCACCAGTATACACGGGAATATCGCAGATCGGATCAGAAAGCTCCGGTTGTCCGATTTGACCTATATGGGGCAGGAGGTCCGGCTGGGCAGTCAGTGCCATCCAACTGAAAAGTGTGATCAGGGTAAGAATTACGCGGTCCATTCTTTTCTTTTTAAAGGAGGTGCGAAACCGGGTCAGTGCGTTGCCTGTCACATCCGGTAAGTTACACCTGGTCAATTAAAAAACCAGAAATCCTTCACAGGCTGTTTCCCCCAGGAGATCAGCTGTTCTCGGATCTCCACCTTCCCTTCGGGCGAAGAAACGACGATCATGATCTGGGGGTTTTCCACTTGTGGAATGATCTCCCAGGATACCATCTGCACGCCATATACATCCCGGCCGATCTTTCGCTCATTATCACAACACCAGACCAGATCCGTTTCCTTTTGGAGAAGCAGCTTGGCCATATCCTTCCCGTTGCGTCCGGCCCCCCACAGAACCAGCGGCCGGTTGACATCCCGGTCCAGCTGGTAGAAATAGTGAAGTTTCAGGTCAAAGTATCGATTGTCCCTGTACTCCTCCCAGGTGCGCGAGATCCGATCCGACCGATCGCGCCAGTAGTGCAGGACCTTATCCAGTCCGATCACCTTCAACCCGGCCCGATAAAACCGGAAGCAGAGGTCATAATCCTCGGGATAGACCACTGGGTCAAATGCCCCGACACCATCCATATCCGCCTTGTGCAACATCCAGCTGTGGGAGGGGATCACGCATTCCTGATAGATCTCCTGGTAATGGGTCTGGGTTCTGGCCAATTCATTCAGCCAGGCCTCATAGCGCCTGAATCCCCCGCCAACCTCTCCCTCATCTACAAAGTGCTCTGTGCCTCCGGCGACGACTGTCCCACGACCGTGTTGGTTCCACAGCTCGACCATGGTGGCCAGCTTGTCTGCCGGCATCTTGTCGTCACTGTCCATCCGGTTGAGCAAACTTCCCCGCACATGACGATACCCCTCCTGCAATGCAGGGATCAGCCGTTGCTGCCTGCTGTGGAACACGCGAATCCTGGCATCCCGGGCGGCATAATCCGCCAGGATCTCCGGTGTCCGATCAGTGGAATGATCGTTGACAGCGATCAATTCCCAATCGGTAAAGGTTTGATTCAGAATAGAATCCAGACAGTCTGGCAGATAGGGCTCGGTATCTTTGACCGCCATGATAATGGACACCAGGGGCGTGGGATCAGAAGTGGGCATGGCGGCGAAGATCGTCACTTCTCAGAAAACCAGTGTCGAGCCGAGGCTACCACAGGCGATCCAGTATGCCTTGGCTCACCTGCATCACTCCAGGAGGATCACCTCCCCTTTCAAGGTGGTAACACGGCCGTCCGTCAACCGGATCTGGGCGTAATACACATATACACCGGGGTTCAGCTTCTGGCCGCCCCGCGTACCATCCCAACCGATGGTGGGATCATTGGGCTGGAAATTCTCGGCCAGGAACAGTCGCTCACCCCAGCGGCTGTACACTTCAAACCGGTCAATCTGCACCAGGCCCTTCACCTCTCCAAAGATCATGAACCGGTCATTGATACCATCATCATTGTACGGGGAGAACACAGTCGGAATGAAAATGTCCGGATCATGTACCACGATGGTGATCGAGTCGATGCCGATACAACCTCGTTCATCTTGCACGGTCAAGGTATAGAGTACAGCAATGCCAGGGGTGGCAAAAACGACCAGACTGTCGGTTCGATCCAGGCCATAAGGCGGATACCAGGTCATTTGCGTGACCGTCGAGGGATCTACATTGATCGTCCCTTCTATCCTGACCTCATCGCTGAGCTCAATGGTCAGGTCATCCGGCAGGGTCACGACCACGCCTTCTTCCTCCAGGACCTCAATTTCCTCACGCCAGGTACAGCCCTTGCCATCGGTCACCACCACCGGATAAATTCCCGGTCCCAGCTTTCGGAACAAGGGATCGGCTTGCTGGGTGACACCGTCATCAATGGAATACACATAGGGCAATACTCCTCCGGCTACCGGGCCGATCTCCAGGTCGCTGACATCATCGTCGCAGTATTTGTCGATCAGGGTCAGGACTGCATCATTCAGGAAGTCGGCCGGAATGACCACCTCGCTGGTATCCCGGCAACCATTGCTTTGATCCGTGACCACCAGTGAATACGTACCGGCCGCTTTGGCATAGGCCACGATCTGGTTGGCCACGATGGGCGGACCATTCAGATCGAGATACCAGTCATACACCATATTCGGACCGAGCGTGGATCCCGATCCATCCAGGGCAGCAGAATCACCCAAACAGGCGATCTGACCGGGCAGGCCGGCATCGGCCATCGGCTGTACCTTGTTTTCATTTACCACCACTGCCAGGGAGTCTTTGCATCCGCTATTCGCATCAATCTGAACCAGTAGATAAGTGCCCGGAGCATTGATGGTGGGCAGATAACTGTTGACACCACTCACGATGGAGCCATTCATTGTAGACCAGGTCGGGGTGATCTGTGGACCATTGACAGATGCACTGGCGTCCAGTACTGATTCCGGTACTGCACAGGTAAGCACCGGTGGAGCGGCGATCACAACGGTGGGAATCGTAAAATCAGACGTAATCACGACCTGGCTCACGGCGGTACATCCATTCAGATCATCCGTAATCGTCAATTGATAGGTACCCGCCTGATTGATTTGCGGTGACAGGGTATTCGCACCGGACAGGATATTGCCATTCGGAGTCGTCCAGTTGACGACCATATTTCCACTGAAGGCCTGCCCGCTACCCTGCAGGCTGATCACCGGGTCCAGACAATCGATCTGATCGGTCACGCCTGCTGCGGCATCGGGTGTAAGTGTATCGATGGCCACCTGGACATTCATGGAGGCCGTACATCCATTCCCGGTATCGGTCACCAGGAGGGTATAGGTTCCCGCTGCATTACAAGTGGTGGACTGGTTCTGCGCCGGCCCGGTCAGGTTTCCGTTGGCAGTCGACCAGAGATACGTGATATCAGAACCGGAACTGGAACCACTCCCATCCAGGATAACGGAATTGTTCAAGCAGTTCAGGATACCATCCGGTTGGGCATCTGTGGTGGGGACCATCTGGTCGAGTGTCACGGTAACCGCCAGGGTATCGGCACACCCGGAGGCGGGGTCCTGGATGATCAGGGTATACTCGCCGGCATCATCCACCTGGATCGTGGTCCCGTTTGTACCTCCGATGATATTGCCGGATTGGGTGGACCAATTGAAGTTTGAACCCGGCGTTATGGTTGAGTTGGTTCCATCCAGGGTGATCTGTGGTGCGGTACAGGTGATGACCATCGGCCCGCTGATATCGGCCTTGAGGAGGGCATTGAGACCCGGCACCTCGACATCCGCTGTCGCAATGCAATTATTGGCGGTGTTGGTGAGGACCAGAGTGTAGGTTCCCGGGGCACCGATGGTGGGTTGCAGGGTTGACCCACCAGACAGGATGGTGCCATTGGAAGTCGACCAGGAGATCTGAATGTCCGGTCCGGACGTCGAACCTGAGGCATCCAGGATGGTGGATGTGATCGAACAGGTCAGGGTATCGGCAGGCAGGACCTGGATATCCGGTGCATCCTGATCCGGATGGACCTGCACGGTCGCTTCCGCGGTACAACCGTTCGTGGTATTGGTGACCACCAGGGCGTACTGACCTGTCAAACCGATCTCGGGTTGCAAGGTGGTTCCGCCCGCCAGGATCTGCCCGTTGGTCGTGGTCCATTGATAACTGAACTCCGGCCCGACTGTGGATCCCATGCCATCCAAAAACAGGGTAGTGACTCCGCAGGTCAGGGTATCGGCTGCGCCGGCCTGCGCGACGGGGGTCAGGGTATCTACAGGAATATCTATCGAGGCCAGGGAACTGCAGCCTGCGGCATCGGTCACCGTGACGGTATAGGGCCCGCCGGTGAGATTGACAGGATCTTTCTGGTTGCCCCCGTTGCCACTCCAGGAGTAGTTGTACGGCATGGTTCCGCCACTGACCTGCAGGACAGCTGCTCCCCCGGATGGCGAGGCACAGGTCACGATGCCGGTCACAGAAGTAGTGATGTCCGGCGCATCCGGCACTGGAATCGGGAACTGGGCATACGACTCACATCCCTTATTATCGGTAACCGTCACAAAGGCTGTTCCTTCCGGCAGGTCGGCCGGGTCCTCCAATGTGCTGCCATTGCTCCAGAGGTAGGTATAGGGCATATCACCTCCGGTGACGCTGAGATCTACGGCCCCGGTAGGTGTCGTACAATCCGTCCCGTTGATCAACTGTCCGTCGATCACAATATCCGTCTGGCTGGTCATGGTGACACTATCGACGGTCGTACATCCCAGCTGATCGGTGACCGTCACAAAATACTGGCCAACGCCTATGGAATCCAGAAGGGCCATATTTTCGCCGGGCACAGACCATTGGAAGGTGTACGGTTCAAACCCTTCCTGGCCCGTGGCGAGGAGGGCTCCATCTTCAATGCCAAAGCAGGAAACGGGTATGGTATCGAGATCAGCGGTTATCTCTACGGCTTCAATGAAGGATTCGCCGTTGATGATCCCGTCACAAACAGTATTGTTGTACACACTTTTGATCTGGCTGAATCCCGGCGTCGTCACCGGAATGGTGATCACCGGTGTGGTAATATTGGTCAGCACCGGCTGCAGGACCCCATTGATCCAGTAACTCACATTCCAGGGCGCCGAACTGGCCGGCTCAAATGTGATGGTTATGGGGATGGTATCCGTGGTATTGCCCTTGCACAGGTATCCGTCCCCTTCCATGGTGGCGATGGGTCGGGCTGCCACCGTCACCGTTCCGGTTTCCACCTGGGTACGGCCACATCGGTCAGTGACCGTTACGGAATAGAGTTCTATGCCGGCTTCTGCCGCAAAATATTCCAGGCTGGATTCAGTCGTACCATCACTCCATTCATAGGTGTATCCCGGAACACCGGAAGAGATGTCCGGTTCATAGGATACATCATCTTCCTGGCAGACCGTAATATCATCCAGGGTGACATCAAGGGGTGGTGTATCCCGGATGATCAACTCTGCCGTCGGATGGAGACACGGACAGGGTGAGATGAGATCCACGATCAGCGTTTTGTCTGGTTCGATGGCCGGATCATAGATCAGATCGATCGGAATATCCACACAATCCTCCTCATAAGGGATGACAAACTGAGGGGGCAGTGCCGCATAGTCGACTCCGAGAACGGCAGTGCTCATCGGAGAGATGGTATAATCGACAGTGATCTCGGCCGTATTCGACGGATCTGTTCGGCAAATACGCAAGTAGGCATCGCTGCACTCTTCGTAAGCGATATTATCATTTGATTCGGGAATGACCACCTCAACAGTTGACGTCTGCTCGTACCCATAGGTGTTCCCTGCAATGAACACGGCAGAATCATTCAACCCGTCATTGGTGTCGGCGACCACAAATTTGATATGATATTCGCCACATTCCTGGATCGGGATGAATACCTTCATCACGGTGGTATACCCGTCATACTGGATCTCTTTGCCCCCGGTATTATCGACATAAAGTGCCTGGATCCCATTCGGTCCGATATTACAGGCATTGATGGGATAACTGGTATTGGGTGCAACCCCGTAAAATTGGGAATTACCGGTATAGGGCCCGGAGATACCGGGTCCGGAAGCGAAAATGCCAAAACCGTCACAATTACCGCTTGGATATTCCTCGGAGGCCCAGATCATATCAAAGCTGAGCGCTCCCGTATAGGGTGCAGTAAAATCAAAGGCTATGGAGGAAGCATCGAACGTGAAAACAAAGGGAAAGATCGTCGCCGTGAGATCGGCATCTCCCCAGCCACCAAAATCGGTGCCGACATTGGGCGAATCGTTGAGACCATTGGCATCTGTAGCAATACCGGTGGATAGGCAAACGCCGATCCCCGGTGCCGGACTACCGCTGTACATGCCCCTGCTGGCAAAGGAGCCGAGTGCCTCGATATTCCGGATATCCCAACATCCTGCTCCCGCCATCAGGATATCCCTGACCAGAAATTCGGTGCTTGCCGTGGAGACAAAAACGTCTCTCATGCCCGCCTGATCAGGTTTGCCCGGCCGTTGATGCCAGGCTGAAAGACCCGTGGGGAAAGCGTCCTGCCCGGTGGGCACAGGTAAAAACAAGGTCAGAGTCACACAGGGGCCAGCTGCCTGAAAGTGGATGGGGTTGGGACCGGCACTGGTCTGAACACCTCCGGAAATTTTCAGCGAGGTCGGCTGATATCCCGGTGGGACTCCGGTCAGCCGAAAACCATATTCCTGCCCCGCCTCGAGTCCGCAGATCTGGATAAAATTGACGCCCGCTACAAACTCCTGGTCTGCCCGCAAGATCTCTTCCTGGAGGTCATGAGTCGGCACGTACGCTACCTGCGACTGGCCCATGACGCTGACCAAGAGAATAAAAAGCAGGGTTAAAAAACGAAATGGCATAGGTAATAGGTTGAAGGTCAGGCTGAAAAATAATGAAATATACTCAATAATGACAATTGAGCAGGGGTCAGGGAAGCAAACCTCTAAGATAGAGCAGTATTTTCCCCATTTCGCTGTCTGCCCACCGTAAGTGAAAATAATCTGATCACACCGCTTATCTTGGCAACATGATCGCCCGAACCCCACCTCCACCCTACTATGCTGTGATCTTCTCTACCCGACGGACAGAGACACTGGACGGGTACGCAGAAACCGCAGATCGCATGGTCCAACTGGCTCAGAATCAACCCGGATTTCTGGGGATCGAATCCGCTCACGAAACTGTTGGCATCACCGTTTCCTACTGGAAAGACCTTGAATCCATCCGTCTGTGGAAGCAGCATGCTGAACACACCGCTGCTCGGGAAATGGGTCGATCCACCTGGTACCGGGAATATACCCTACGGATTGCCAGGGTGGAGAAAGAGTACAGTTTTCCCTGAGTATTTTCCAGGATCACACAATCAGTTAAACATGGTAAAAAGATTCCTCCTGCTTCTTTCCGGGGTAAGCCTGCTTCAGGATTCTTCAGCCCAGGTCTCCCCTGCCTTTCCTCACCTGATCGCTTATCCCAAAGTGAGAGATTGTGCCATGAGTGCTACAGGATCCGAAGTCTGGCTGACCATCCAAAGCCCCCTGGAGGAGTTGTCCTCCATCGCGTCCATGCGCAAGGAAGGTGATCGCTGGTCAGAACCGGAGATGATGGCCTTTTCAGGTCCCTGGAAAGATATGGAGCCCTTCCTTTCTCCGGACGGACTTCACCTCTATTTCGCATCTGATCGGCCAGTCCACCCGGACAGCACATCTGCTAAGGATATGGATATCTGGGTGGTGGATCGACAGAATGACCAGAGTCCCTGGAGCAGGCCACGTAATCTGGGGCCACCGGTCAACACCTCATCGGATGAATTCTATCCTGCGGTAGCTGCCAACGGCAATTTGTACTTCACAAAAAAACCCGAGGAAACCGGACGGATGGATGATCTGTATCTCAGCGTCTGGAGTGAAGAAGGGTATGCCGATCCCACTCCTCTCGGCTCGAACATCAACACTGCCGGTTATGAATACAATGCCTATATCGCTCCGGATGAATCCTACCTGATGTTTGGCGCCTATAATCGTCCTGATGGCTTCGGGAGTGGTGATCTCTATATCGCTTACCTGCGAAAGGATGGACAATGGACTCCCGCTGTCAATCTGGGAGCCGAGGTGAATGGTCCGGCCATGGATTATTGTCCACATGTCCATTCGGCGACAGGCACGCTCTACTTCACCAGTCGCAGAAGCAGTCTGGCTGGAAAAAAGGTCGAAACGACGGAGCAACTTTTGAACCTCTCCCGGCAATATGAAAATGGCTACAGTCGTCTATACCAGGTGCCCCTGGGCTCCATTCTTCATCCAGATCGTCCCTGATGACCACTCTTCTTCCTGCAGCCGGAACTGTTGTTGCCGTCAGCAAACATCGATCCCATCAGCTCTCGAAATCATCGTGTCCTTCCATTCGGTTGATCACAGATTTCGGGGTAGAGGGGGATGCCCATGCCGGGGTCACCGTCAAACACCGATCCCGAGTGGCCAAGGACCCGACCCAGCCCAATTTGCGGCAGGTCCACCTGATCCAGTCCGAGCTCTTTGCCGAACTGGCAGATGATGACTTCCAGATCCGGCCCGGGATGATGGGCGAGAACATCACGACAAAGGGGATGGAGCTGCTCTCTCTGTCCAGGGGGACTCGGTTGCATATCGGCCCAGCAGTCATTGAAGTCACCGGACTTCGCAACCCCTGCCATCAACTGAACGGACTTCAGGAAGGCCTGATGAAGGCTCTGGTCTATACGGATGACCGGGGACAAGTCATTCGCAAGGCCGGGATCATGGGCATCGTTCTCCAGGGTGGCATCATCCAGCCCGGTGATACGATCCATGTCGAGCTGCCACCTGGACAACAAATCCCCCTGGATCGGGTATGATCCGGAAGTAGCAGGCCAATATACCCCGGTGATCCTGCTATTTATACTGGTCGTGCAAGCCTTTTTGATCCAGGATCAAACCGATGGACTTTTCAAGGCGACGATTACGGGTTTCCTCCCGTTTTGCCTCTCCGATATACTCGGCATATTCGCGTTGGCAGGATTTAGACAGAGCCGCAAAAGCTGTTTTCAAGGCACTGTTTTCCTTCAAGGCCTGCTTCAATTCATCTGGCACGACGATCGGCTTGACACCAGCCTTGGTCGGTTTGATCTCCCGCCCTTCCCGGGCGTTGGCTATGGCTTCCTCCAGATAGGCGGGTATCATCGCTCCATCAATGGGGTCATCCCCCTGAAACCGCCACTGGCGCATGGCCACGGTCTTGCCTTCCTGTGCATTGACCAGCACGCCTTTGGGGTCTGACAGCAATGCCCCCTGAAAAAACCAGATCCCGACATAGGATTTGAATGATCCGATCCCGGCAATGTTCTTCCCATGCGCCACATACACCGGGGCACCCCATTTCAGGGTCTCCGTCAGGCCTGCATCCAGCATGATCTGCCGCAAGGATGCAAGTTGCGAGGCATATGGAGAGGGCTTGGAGAAGAATTCATCTACGGATTTCGCGTAGGCCATGAGGTTGGATTTTGACAGGAAAAGTTAGCAAATAATCTCTGCCCGGTCTGCTTCCCCCTGTGAAGTCCCACTGATCGGAGGACCCGCCGGTCCACAGGAAAAATGACCTTCCTCAGCATCCTGATAGAAGATCAAACATCCATTTTTGTACTTTTATCCAGACCAGATCTGCAACCCATGTTCAAAGCCAAATTGATCGATGATCCCGCTTATTACAAGCTGCGCAAGAAGCTGCTGATCCTTGGTCTGCCGGCAGCCATCCTGATGGGTCTGTTTTTCGGCCAAACGCAGATCCACCTGCCCTATTTCCTGGCCATCCTGACCCTGATCGGTATAATGACCGCCTGGCGAATCCACACCCATAAACGATCAGCCAGCATGGTTCGGAACAGAAGCATCGAGATCTCACCCGAAACGATCCGCATCCTTTCAGACCATGGAAAGATCCTGGAGACCATCCCCGTCAGTGAACTGGATCGAATAGCTGTGAAGGAGACCTATGCATTGCCAGAGGAAACGATCCAGGACCTGGTCAGGGAAATCAAGGGTCATGGGCTGGAGAATTACATGATCATCCAGCAGGGAGACGAGGAAAGACGTTTTGATTTCTACCTGGATTCACATTATATGATCGAGCAGTTGAAAAAGGTCATTGCCGACTGGCAGACCAGAGGATTGGATCTTCGGATGATCGACTGACCTGGCTGGCGTCAGGTTTGAGTTTCATGGTTTGGCGTGGCCGCGAACTGGATCTCCACCCACAATCGGCCCGTCGCTTTGTCCAGGACCATATTCCAGGGCATTCCTGTCCCGGAGACACCTGATGTGCTGTACAATTGTGAAGAGCCTTCCTGTTCATCCAGGTTCAACAATGAGAAGGCGAACAGCAGTTGCTTCAATGGTTCCATCGTCGGACGAAGTCTGGCTTTCCGGATATAGTGATCCAGGTCGGTATCCAGGGTGTACACAGCAATTCGTCGTCCTTCTCCATCCAGATGGCAGTTCCAGGAAGAAACCGCAGGAATATCTACTCCGATATGGACCTCGTAGGAGTCAATGACAAATCGGTCGCATCCCTGTGCCTGGCGCGCTTCTGACCAGGCCCATCCAAAGAACAGAGATCCTGCCAGGACCAGGACCAGCCCGGTGGCCAGGAGATTCTTGATTCCTTTTTTAATGGTCATTCCGGGTCGTTACTCAGAAGGAATAACCGGTCACCATCGACAGAAATACCAGGACCAGGAGAATGCCCAATGGGATCCCCAGGCCCAGGATCAGCCATACTTTCTGACGGGTGGGCCATTCGCGTGGCAGAACAAGGGAGACGAAAAATTCACCCAGGACCATGGCAATCCAATACAGACCAAAGGCCACCCAGTTGCCGGGTTCCAGCATCCATCTCAGATCATAATAACCCTCATCAATGAAACAGAGAAGAAAGACGATCAGAAATGGAACGCCGATCAACAGAATGTCGAGCTTTCGCTTCTTCGGCAAGGCAGAGGTCATGGTGTACATAGGCCAGGTTTACCCCAACAAAACGTCAAAGGCATGGTGGACTTACCCCGACCCCTTTCTTTAACATTCCATCAGAGATCCCTGTACGGTACTTCGGTTCAGTCCATTGTCGGCAGGAAGGCCCCCTGCTCGACATGGATCATGTTCTTCTTTCCGTTCAGTTGGAAGGCCAGACCAATATTGAGGGACCAGTCGGCGAATGCCGCATCTCCTTGCGTGTAATTACCCGTACGCGCCGTTCTGTTCTTATCGGGTACGCTCTGTGTCCGGTTGCGTACAACCGCCCATGGAAGTGTGGCAAAGACATTGAGATCACCCTTCTGATAAGCGACACCTGGTTCCGCAGAGAGAACATATCCCGGGCGACGAAATCCGCTGCTCCCGCCAAATACATCGTAGACCGGGATCCCTTCCAACCGGGCACCAAGGCTGACGGATACGGGTCCGAGCATGGCATTCATGCCCAGCCGACCCAGGAATTGATCCGGGACGCTCATGGTCGCAGTACCATCCTGGTAGTGCTCCTGGGTGGGCTCGCTCCCCCTCCGGGTGGACACCCCGTTCTCCTCCCGTGGGTTGAACAGATAGTAGGCATTCTCATAGACTGACAACCAGGCATTGATCCGATAAGTCGTATTGAACTCAGTGGTCACACCTGTCCCTCCGTCTCCCAGTTGGATCGATTGATCTACCGGCCCCTGGAGGATCGTTCCATCTGACTTGTAGAACAACCCGTCAACCCGGTAATCCCCGGTCGCGAACTTGATCCCCAGCCCGGCTTGCGCGGTCCAACGCTTTTCAAGTTGAGGGACGACCAACCAGTAATATGCCGTGATCCGGGCATCACCCAATCCGAAAGATCTGGTTTCATGCCGACTGTCAGGGCCGCCACTGTTCCCGCCGTGTTCGTACATGGACGAGCGGACATTGGAGATCAGGGGCACACTGAAGGCTGTGGACCACCTGGCATTCCAGGTCTGCACCAGGGTCAGATCCAGGTTGTTGGACCAGTTGATCACTTCTGTATTCTGCTCCAGGCGCTCCTTTTCTTCATGATCTCCCCTGAAGTGTCGAAAAGATTTGAAGTACCGGTAATTCGCCAGAAAGGTCGTTTGGCGCCCATCGGGATGAAGCCCGCCCGGCATCATCGAACAGGACCCTGTAGAACGAATGGCCACGCATCCCTGGCCGGACAATTGAGTGCACTGACCCAGGAGAAGAAAAGCGAAAATGAACGTAAAGACTGGTTTCATGAGATTATTCCTTTAATGAGATACAAAGGTCACCTCATCAGGTCCAGCAGGGAATAGGCAATCCTTAGAATCTCCTTAAGATTTCCCAGCGTCGGACGAAAGCATCCGCACCAAACAGACGAGCCGGCCCCTTTTCAGGAGCCGGCTCGTCTTTGTCGTTGATCTCAGAAGAACTTACTTCTGGTCCGGATTCAGCAGTTCAAAGAACTGATCCAGCTTCGGCGTAATGATAATTTCAGTTCGACGGTTGGTCTTCCGGCCACCCTCTGTTGCATTGTCGGACTTGGGCTTGTATTCACCACTTCCGCCAGCGATCATCCGCATGGGGTCCACACTGTACTTCGACTGTAACATCCGTGCGACAGACGTTGCCCGCTTGGCGCTGAGGTCCCAGTTGTCCTTGATACAATCGGTGTTGATGGGCACATTGTCGGTATGCCCTTCGATGAGGATATCCAGCCCCTTGTGATCATTGATCACCTTGGCCACCTTACCCAGTACGGTCTCGGCCGAACTGTTGATCACGGCACTGCCGGACTTGAACAGGAGTTTGTCGGACAAGGAGATATAAACGACTCCCTTCTTCACCTCGATGGTGACGTCTTCATCATTGACATCCGCCAGACTGCGCTTGAGGTTCATGACCAGGGAAAGATTCAATGAATCCTTCCGTTGCATCTGCCCGGTCAGATCCTTGATATACTTGCCTTGCTCATTGATGGCCTCCAATGATTTCTTGATGCTTTCGGCTCCGCTCTTGCTAACCACGGCAAGGTCAGACATCCGATCCAACAGGTTCGTGTTGGTCTTCTTCAGATAGTCGATCTGATCTTCCAGATTTTTGATCTGCCCGTCCTTGGTTGCCAGCTGCGACTTCTGCACGGCGAGCTCACTCTCTTTGCTGGCGACAGACTTGCGCAGCGCGTCCTGCTCGGTCGTACAATCAGTCAACTTTTTTTGCAGCCCGGCACGCAGTTCGTTCTGTTGTGCCTCATAGGCGAGGTACTTCTTCTTACTGACACAAGAGGTCATGGTCAGACTGCCGGCAACGGCCAGCAGGAGAAAAAGCCTGGAAAGGGATTTCATTGATCTCATGGGTGTTATTAGTTTTGATTGTTACTTGGCGAACGTCATTTGCGGTTGCAAATTGTGTTCAATTCCACAACAAAGGTATATGCCCTTTCGATTCGGCAATAGAGTTGTTTGGTTAAGGAAAATACAAATATTTGCAACACAGTTCGCGCATATCCGTTATTGTACCTTTGTGACCTTAATGCAAAAGAACATGACTCGTTTTATCACTCTACTCTTCTGTTGTTTCAGTTTTTGGTGGGTGGGATGCCAGAATGCCACCCCGGGCACTGCTTCCTCTTCTTCCACAGATCTGCCCCCAAGCGGGATCCGATCCATTGAACCTGCCACTCCGGATGCACGGATCGAAATCACCGTCGAAGGTTTGGCAGAAGGTACTGCAAAGCTGATCGGGATAGCCGGTGACCAGAACTATATCGCGGATACCTGTGTGGTCAGCGAAAATGGGTACATGTTGTTCGACAAGCCGGAGCCCTTCCCCGCAGGTTTCTACTATGTCATCCTCCCGGACTATTCCAATATTCAGATGATCGTAGATGCCAACCAGCACTTCCATCTGAAAACGAAGGTCCACCAGCTGACCCAGGCCATGCAGGTCATCGGCTCGAAGGAGAACGAACTGTACTACGGGAACCTGAAAGATCAGGGACCGATCGATTCAGCTCTGAAGTCGCTGACTCAGCAGCAACGTGCAAAACCGAAGGGAGGCGCAGAATATCAGGCCCTGCAAGCCCAGATCGACTCGTTTATTTCGGTCCGGAAAGCACTCTTGCAATCCTATGTCACCAATTATGGCGACGCCCTGTTCACCAAGTTCAAGATCTCCGGTCAGAACCCCGAGTTGCAGACGCCTACCAAGGAGGACGGGTCTATCGACATTCCTCTGCAAACCTACCTGTACAGGACGCATCTGTGGGATAATGTCGACTTCTCGGATGATCGTTTGCTGCGAACACCGATCATCAACAACAAACTGAACAAGTACATCAAGGAATTGACCGTCCAGCGTCCGGATTCACTGATCGCAGCAACAGACTTCCTGCTGGCCAAAGTGGCCGACTACAAGGACTATTTCAAGTTTTTTGCC
>JAUIEA010000097.1 GCA_030429045.1 Bacteroidia bacterium
GGTCGTACCCTGATCGATAGCAAGTAATGCTATGTTACGAACTGCATCCATAATGTTAAGACCGTTAACAAAGTCAGATACTTAATGTACACACAACATCGAACTTTCAATCTGAATTTTTATCTACATCCGACATCAAAAATTTAACCAGCAATGCGATTCCAAACGGCAACGCGCTTAACCCGGTAATCATGTAATGTTCTGCGGTAAACTGGTCACCCTCATACAAAAATATATAACCAAAAAAAACCGTTACAGGCGCTATAAGAGCAAGTGTCTGTATTAACAAGAAAAAGCGTTCCATCTTTCAGCTCGACAACAGAAGCCTCCGAATGGCGATGAAAAGAATCGTCCGCTTGCGCCACCATGTCCTGTCTTCATATTGCAATACATCAGGAGAGGATGGTCGTCGGTCTTCATTTCTCGCAGACGGGCTACCCATTTGGCTGGCTCCCAGTACTGGACCTGAGAATCATGCAGGCCTGTGGTGACAAGCAGACACGGATACGCTTGAGGGACCACATTGTCATAAGGAGAATAGGATTTGATATAGCTATAGTAGGTGGGGTCGTTCGGATTGCCCCACTCGTCGTATTCACCGGTGGTCAGAGGGATGCTTTCATCCAGCATAGTCGTCACCACATCCACAAATGGGACCGCTGCGATCACCCCCCTCCACAGATCGGGACGGAGGTTGATCACGGCACCCATCAACAATCCACCTGCACTTCCTCCCATGGCAAACAGGTTTTCCGGAACGGTATATCCTGCATCGATCAGACATTCGGCGCAGGCGATGAAATCAGTGAAGGAATTCATTTTTGTGAGTTGCCTTCCCTGTTCATACCAGCTTCTACCCAGGTCTTCTCCGCCGCGAATATGCGCTATCGCAAATGCGAACCCGCGATCCAGCAGGCTCAATCGGGCGGAACTGAAATGCGGATCAATACTGATGCCATAGGAACCGTATCCATATAGCAATAAGGGCCCGGGTCCGTTGGCTCGAAACCCTTTTTTATAGACGATGGATATGGGCACTTTGGTCCCATCTGGTGCGGTGGCCAACAAACGTTCGGAGCCATAGTCCTCCTTGTTGAATGCACCGACCACTTCCTCCTCCTTCATCAGGATCAATTCCCGGGTATCCATCTGATAATCAAAGACAGAAACCGGCGTGGTCATGGAGGTATACATCAATCGGACCCGGTCGTGACCGGGATCCGGATTATGGCCCAGCTGGGCCATATAGGCCGGCTCCTGAAAAGCAACCAGATGACCTTCCTGGCCATCCCATGAACAAACGCGGATCTGGCTGATCCCGCCTGACCGTTCCTGCAAGACCAGGGCATGATGGAACAGGGCAATATCCTCCAGTAACACATCCGGTGAATGAGGAATGATTTCCGTCCATTCATCTTTACTGGAAGATGATTCTGGTGCCACCATGATTCGAAAGTTCTGGGCATCATAATTCGTACGGATCACGAATTGCCCATTGAGATGATCGACATCGTATTCCAGATTTCGTTCACGAGGGTGGATCACCTTCAGGTCGCCATAAGGTTGGTCAGCCCGGATATAGTGATATTCCGATGATACCGTCTGCTCCGCTCCGATGAGGATCATCTCCTTGGACGTTGAGGCATAAGCGTGGATATGAAAGGTGTCATCCTGTTCATGATAGACCAGGACATCCTCTTCAACAGGTGTTCCCATCTGATGGCGATAAACCTGGAAGGCACGCAGAGAATCGTCTCTTTTCGTGTAGAAGAATGTCTCATTGTCCGCAGCCCATACCGCCTGTCCGGTGGTTTGGGGGATCTCTAGGTCCAGCAAGGTGTCAGACTCCAGATCCTTGATACGGATGGTATAGATCCGACGGCTGACCTTGTCTTCACCATAGGCCAGAAAACGATTGTCAGGACTGACGGCTCGTCCCCCGATGTGATAATAGTCATGCCCTTCCGCCATCTGGTTTACATCCAGCAGCACCTCTTCTTCCGCGCCAGCTACATCTTTCTTCCTGGAATAGACCGGATATTCTTTGCCTTCTTCTACACGGGTGATATACCAATATCCATTATCCCGCACAGGCACCGACTGATCGGTCTGTTTGATCCGCCCGATGATCTCCTGATAGATCTGATCCTGCAGGGCTTTTGTCGGTGCCATGACCTGTTCACGATAGGCATTTTCGGCACGCAGGTAGTCCAGCACTTCTTCATCCTCCCTTTGGTTCAGCCAATAGTAGGGATCATGTCGCTGGTCACCATGTTTTTCAAGTATGGTGGGCTTTTGGGGAGCTACAGGGGCCTGATGATGAAGATTTCCTTCAATCAGTGAAGAGGTGATCGTTTCGTTCAATTTCGAGTTTTTTTGGGTCCTTCATGCCAGTTCCTGGCCTGAAGGAGATAAAGAAGTCATTGGGCAACGGATGATTCAAACCCCATTACCAGAGCAGGTGCATGGCCTTTTCTATTCTGTGACAGGCTTCGATCAAGTCCTTTTCGGAAGCAGCATATGAAATGCGAATACACTGATCGTCTCCGAAAGCCGATCCAGAAACCGTGGCAACATGGGCCTGGTCCAGCAGGAATTCTGCAAAATCATTGGCATTCCGGATCGTTCCTGTCGCCGAAGATTTCATAAAGTAAGCGCTGATATCCGGAAACAGGTAAAATGCACCATCCGGCTTATTGACCTTCCAACCGGGGAGCTTACCCAGGAGGTCACCCAGCAGATCCCGTCTGCGACGAAACTGTTCCCGCATCTCCAGGGTCGCATCCAACGGGCTTTCCAAGGCCGTCACTGCAGCCTTCTGTCCAAATGCATTGGCGCCCGAAGTAAACTGGCTCTGGATCTTGCTACATGCTTTGGCCAACCACTCCGGTGCGCCCATATAGCCCAATCGCCACCCGGTCATGGCAAACCCCTTGGCAAATCCGTTAACCGTTACGGTCCGATCTCGCATATGAGAGACACTCCCGATGGAGAAATGCTTGCTTTTGAAGTTGATGTATTCATAGATCTCGTCGCTGACAACCAGGATCTGTGGATGGTCTTTGATCACCTCGGCAAGGGCTCTGAGCTCCTCCTCAGAATACACGGTGCCCGTCGGGTTGCATGGAGATGAAAACAGGATCATTCTTGTTTTATCGGTGATCGCCTCCCTCAACTGATCGGGTAAAACCTTGAAATCCCGATCAATGCCTGCGGGTAACAGGACAGGGGTAGCCTCTGTCATTCGGATCATCTCATAGTAGGAGACCCAATACGGTGTAAAGATAATGGCTTCATCTCCCGGGTCCAGGTAGGCCAACATCACATTGGCCAGACTTTGCTTGGCTCCATTGGACACCACAATTTCGTCAAGCCCGAAATGCAGATCGTTATCCCGACTGAATTTTTGCTGGATGGCCTTACGCAGTTCAGGCAATCCGGGAACAGGGGTATACTTGGTATAGCCATCCGCCAGGGCCTGGTTTGCCGCGTCCTTGATAAATGATGGGGTATCGAAGTCAGGCTCTCCCAGACTCAGGTTGATCACCTGATGACCCTGGGCAGTCAGATCTCTGGCTTTTTGAGACATTTTGATCGTCTCTGACTCCGCCATCTGCTGGACTCTTTTTGACAACTTGATCTCCATTGAGAAATTCTTTCCGGGTGGGTTAATTCAATTATGGGGTAAAAGTACACAGTTGAGATGAGGGTATAAAGATTTCATATCTTGGCGGCCCCCGGCTTTGTCCCTTTTCATCCGGTGCACCAACCGTTCAAACGCCTCATTTCGTTCGTTTATCCAGCTTTTTCTATGCAGTCTTGGTCGTTTGGGATTTTGTGTTTTAATGAAGGAGGAACCCTGGAAAAGGTCTATCAGGACGTCGTGAAACTTGCCCTTACCTGGCAATTGGCAGATCTGGAGATCATCCTGGTCGATGACGGGAGCTCGGATAACACCCCCGATCTGATCCGACTGCTGGCGGCGAAAGACAATAGGATCAAAGCCATTTTACATCCTCAAAACCAGGGTATTGGTGCCGGCATCCGGGACATCTACTTTACCAGTACCAAAGAGAATGTCATCTTCATCCCGGGCGATGGACAATTTGATGTCATGGAACTTCTTCCATATCCATCTTTTTCCGAACAGACCTTCCTCAGCTTTTACAGAAAAGAAAACCTGTCTTATTCCACCTTTCGAAACATCCTCTCCGGCTTCAATAAATGGTTCAACCGCATTTTCCTCGGTCTGGACCTCAAAGACGTGAACTGGGTCAAAGCCTACAAACGAGAAAAGATCATCGCCCTGGACCTCCGGATCAAAAGCTCCGCTATTGAGAGTGAGATTTGTGCAAAACTCCTGGTTGACGGCGATCTTCCTCTTGAGATCCCATCCAAATACCTGCCCCGTCTATCTGGGACAAGTCAGGGTGCTAGTTTGAAAACCATATTTCGCGTCGTGAAAGAGCTGTTCAGCCTCTTCGCGTCGGTGCTCATCTATCGATATCGTCATTCTAAACAAGAACCATCATGATTCATATCGCCATTGTTGGATTCGGGTATTGGGGTCCCAACCTGACCCGAAATTTTCATAACACCCCGGGTTGTCGGGTAAAATATGTCCTGGACCTGTCCGAGCATCAGCGCAAAAGAGCGGCAACCATGTACCCGGATGTCACTACGACCTCTGATCTTCAGGATATCCTGTCGGATACCGAGGTCGATGCGCTGGTCATTGCCACCCCTGTCTATACGCACTTTGACCTGGCGACCAAAGCCTTGAATGCCGGAAAACATGTGCTGCTGGAAAAACCCATGACCTCTACCGCCGATGAAGCCCGATCCCTGATCGATCTGGCCGCAAAGATGAACCGGGTCCTGATGGTCGACCATACCTATCTCTATACGCCGGCTGTTCAACAAATTAAGACCTATGTCGACGAGGGTCTGCTGGGCCAATTGCGCTATGTGGACAGTACCCGTATCAATCTAGGCCTCTTCCAGACGGATGTCAATGTATTGTGGGACCTGGCACCTCATGATATCTCCATCTGCCGGCACCTGTTGGGTGAGCGTCCGGTGTCTGTACAGGCCGTTGGCGTCAGCCACACCGATAATGACCTGGAAAATATTGCTTTCCTGACCCTGTTCTATCCCGAAAACAAGATCGCCCACTTTAACTGCTCCTGGATCTCGCCGGTGAAGATCCGCCAGATGCTGGTCGGTGGCGATGAAAAGATGATCGTGTTCAACGATCTGGAAACCACAGAGAAACTTCGCATCTATGATAAGGGCTACACGGTCCTTCCCCAGAGTGACCGCGACCGCATACTGGTCGACTATCGGACAGGTGATATCATGATCCCCAAGATCCCCCAGTTTGAAGCCCTTGCTGAACTGGCCAAGGATTTTCGAGATGCAATTGATCAGGGGAAGGCCCCGGTATCTGATTATCTTAGCGGCCTGGAAGTGGTTGAAATCCTGGAAGCGGCAGATCTCTCGATCAAGCAGAAGGGACGCGAAATACTTCTCTAATCGCCTGGCTATGCAGAAGTTAAATGTGGATAGTGCTCGCCAACATCTCGTCAATGTTGACGTCGGGGAAAATGTCCGGATCTTTGATTTTGTCAACGCCTATGGGTGTTCCATCGATGATGGCTCCAAGGTGGGTTCCTTTGTGGAGATCCAGCGTGGTGCCAGTATCGGCAAGAACTGCAAGATCTCCAGTCATACCTTTATTTGTGAGGGTGTTCGCATTGGGAATGGTGTATTTGTCGGGCACAATGTGTCGTTCATCAATGATTTGTACCCCAGGGCAGTCAATCCTGACGGCAGTCAACAGACTGATACCGACTGGAAGGTGGTTGAGACCGTGATCGGGGATCGGGTCTCCATCGGCACCAGTGTGACCATCCTCGGTGGGATTCAGATCGGAGAAGGCGCCATGATCGGCGCTGGAAGTGTGGTGACCAAAGATGTCCCCCCCCGCGCATTGGTCGTAGGCAATCCTGCCCGTATCATTCGATATCTGGAAGATTAATATATGGAACAAGTACCTTTTCTAAACCTGGGACGTCAATACCAGCAAATCCGGGAAGACGTCAAACGCGAATGGGATGATGTATTGGCAAAAACTGCATTTGCCGGCGGTCCGTTTGTCACCCGATTCGAAGAAGCCTTTGCGCACTATTGCCAGGCCAAATATGCTGCAGGGGTCAATACAGGAACGAGTGCGTTACACCTGGCGATGCTGGCTCTGGGGATCGGCCCCGGAGATGAGGTCATCGTACCCGGTAATACCTTTGTCGCTACGGCATGGGGAGTGTCATATTGTGGAGCCACTCCGGTCTTCGTGGATTGTGATGAATACTACAACCTGGATCCCCGGGCAGCTGAAGCTGCAATCACCCCGAAGACCAGGGCGATCGCAGGTGTCCATCTATACGGTCAACCCTGTCGACTCGACGAGCTGAAGGAAATTGCCTCCCGCCATCAGATCCATCTGATCGAAGATGCGGCCCAGGCGCATGGCGCCTTGTTCAAAGACCAACGGGTAGGCAGTATTGGCGACATTTCCGCCTTTTCGTTTTATCCCGGTAAAAATCTGGGAGCATATGGTGAAGGCGGTGGTATCACGACCAACCGAAAGGAGTGGATCGATCATATCTATCGCCTTCGCAACCACGGCTCAGAAGAGCGGTACTATCACGATGAAGTCGGCTATAACATGCGCATGGATGGACTCCAGGCCACGGTTTTGGAGATCAAGCTGCGTCATCTTGACAACTGGAATGACGGTCGGCGAGAGGTCGCCAAGACGTATCTGGAAGGCATAGATAATTCGTTGATCACCCTTCCCAAGGTTTTACCAGATACCGTTCCGGTCTGGCATTTATTCGTTGTGACCACCCCTCACCGGGACCGCCTGATGAAGCATCTTCAATCCAGGGGCGTTCAATCTGCCCTGCATTACCCGGTGCCTTGTCATCTGCAAAAAGCGTATGCATCACTCGGCTACAGCAAAGGCGATCTTCCGAAGAGTGAGGCATTGGCTTCCACCTGTGTGTCCTTACCCATGTTTGCGGAACTCACCCTGGAAGAACGAAGCCGGGTGGTCGACGCAGTAAACTCCTACAAAGGCTGATCAATACATGGCTCAAAAGAAACAGAAGACCAGAACAACAAAATCGAAAGCATCCACTCCCAAGCCCAAGGAACCTGCAGGCTGGGTCACCTGGCTGGCCAACTGGCCCGAATGGTGGTCGGCATCCGGCTCCGGCAGGATGAAACAAGCCTTTATGATCCTGGCAGGTGTCGGCTTGATCTGGATGATCTGGGCTGGACAGCAGACCGGGATCAATGGCGATGACAGAATGCAAAATGAATATGAGCAGGCATTGATCTCCTGGTATAGCACGGGTGGGGCAGACACCACGGCACTGAATCTGCCCAAAACCAAAATGCATTATTACGGTGGCTTTTTTGAGGTCATTTCAGGTGCTACCAATCGGATGCTGGGCTATGACAACCCGGACCAGGATGGCTATCATGCTGTTCGCCATTTCTGGAATGCTTTATTCGGCTGGACGGCCATTCTGTTTGCGGCACTCATTGTTGGTGCTCTGGCAGGTTGGGAAGGCGCGATCATCGGATTTCTGGTCCTGTTCCTGTCACCCCGGTTCCTGGGCCACGGAGTCATGAACCCGAAGGACATCCCTTTTGCGACCGGCTATATCATGAGCTTGTACTATATCCTGGCCTGGTGTAAATCCATGCCTAAACCGAATTGGAAGCTCCTGGCGGGCCTGGCCCTGGGTCTGGGCATGGCCCTGGGAGTGCGCTCAGGAGGATTGATCCTCATCGCCATCTTTGGTCTTTTCGCAGTCCTGCATTTTCTTTCCAGTCGATCAGCATCCCCGGTGAAAGGATTGTTTGGTCAATACCTCAAATGGGGGCTTGTTCCGGTGTTGGCCGGATTACTGATCACCCTGGCCTTCTGGCCCTATGCCTTGCAATCGCCGATCAAAAACATTTCAGCTTCCCTGTCCGAACTATCCAACTACGGGGTTAATATCCGCTTGCTTTTCAATGGGGACATGGTGTTTGCCCAGAGCCTTCCTCTGGATTACCTGCCCCGATGGGTGTTGGTAACGGTGCCGTTATTCGTTCTGACCGGTTGGCTTGCCGGCCTCGTTCTCCTGCCCGGAATGTTCAGGCGCTTTGGCACCATTCCCATGCTCCTCCTGGGGTTTGCCTTCCTCTTCCCCTTTGTCTATGTCATGTACAAGGGGTCCACGCTATACGATGGCTGGCGCCACATGTTGTTTCCCTATACCGCGGGAGCTGTACTGGCCAGTCTGGGCATAATCCACCTCTACCGGCAATTCGGTTCCATCCGCTGGATGAAGCCGGCCGTCCTGGGTGTTGTCGGGCTCATGGCACTGGACCCACTGTCGTTCATCGTTCGCAATCCCGCATTGTCCTATGTCTATTTTTCACCCCTTCAAGGTGGCATCCAGGGGGCTCTGGGAGAATATGAGACGGATTATTGGGGTATCTCCGTGAAGCAGGGAATCGAGTGGCTGGAAGCAGAAGGCATCATCAGTGAAGGCATGGAGGAAGAGGTCACTATCGCCTCCAACTTTGGCTATCAGCTGGACAAATACCTCACCCGGTTTGGCGACAAGGTCAAGCCTGTCTATGTCCGATATCGGCAACGGCATGATGCCGATTGGGATTATGGCCTGTTTCAATCCCGGTTTATTGATGGATCCTACATTCGTCAGGGCAGCTGGCCTCCTGGTCCAACCATCCACACCATAGACGCCAATTCCACACCGCTGCTGGCGATCGTGAAGAGCCCCGGAAGTGCCGCCTTTGAGGGGATCACCGCACAAAAACAAAATCGATTCGCTGAAGCCATTCCGTTTTTGGAGGAGGCGATTCAACTCGATCCCACAGACGAGGTGGCCCTTACCTCATTGGCCTTCTGTCTGATCAATACCGGACAGGCCGATCAGGCCAAGATCGCCCTGGACAAGACCTTTGCCATCGATCCGGAGAATCTGACCGCTGCCAATTACCTCGGTCTCTACCATATGAACAGGAATGAGCTCGAGCCTGCCATCCAGGCCTTTGAACGGGCGGCCGAACTGCAGGAAAACAACTTCTTTGCCTACTATTACCTGGCCACTCTGGAGTTGCAACGGAACAATCTGAACATCGCCCTGGATTACGCCAAGAAAGCGGTTGCTACGAACCCTCGATTCAAAGGGGCTTATGAGTTGGCCGCCAGTATTTTTGACCGCATGGGGGACACAGGCAATGCCAATGCCTATCGGAATGCCGCATCACAAGTGAAATAAGACCTCGGATGAAAGACAAGCTCAACTTACTACGTGATTTGCAAGGAGAGGCTTTTGCCGGTGGCGGTGAAAAACGCATCGCCAAGCAACATGAAAAGGGAAAACTGACTGCTCGCGAGCGCGTGCATTTCCTTCTGGATGAAGGCTCGTTTGAAGAGATCGGCATGTTTGTGACCCACCGGACCACCGATTTCGGCATGGATCGTCAAAAGATCTATGGCGATGGGGTCATCACCGGTTTTGGTTCTATTGATGGCCGACTGGTGTATGTTTTTGCACAAGACTTTACAGTATTCGGCGGTTCACTGTCTGAAACCCATGCCGAGAAGATCTGCAAGATCATGGATATGGCGGTCAAGACCGGCGCTCCGCTGATTGGCCTGAATGACAGTGGTGGCGCCCGTATCCAGGAAGGCGTCAGTTCGCTGGGTGGATATGCCGATATCTTTTACCGAAACGTGCGCGCATCCGGCGTGATCCCGCAGATATCGGCTATCATGGGGCCTTGTGCCGGTGGTGCTGTGTATTCTCCGGCCATGACGGATTTCATTCTGATGGTGGAGGATACGTCCTATATGTTCGTCACCGGACCGAACGTCGTGAAAACTGTCACGAACGAAGAGGTGAGCAGTGAAGCGCTGGGAGGTGCAATGGCCCACGCCAGCAAGAGTGGAGTCACCCATCTGACAGCTCCCAATGACATTGAGTGCCTGGCAGCCATTCGCCGCCTCTTGAGCTTTATGCCTCAAAACTGTGAGGAAAAACCTGCCTCCCTGCCCTACACGGTCGGAGAGGAATTACGTCCTCATTTGGCGGCTCTGATCCCGGAAAACCCCAACCAGCCATATGACATGCGGGAGGTGATCACCGGGATCATGGATGATCAGTCCTTTATGGAAATCCATCCCTACTACGCAGATAATATTGTGGTCGGATTTGCACGCCTGGGTGGCAAGAGTGTGGGAATCGTCGCCAATCAACCCATGAGCCTGGCGGGCGTGCTGGACGTGAACAGTTCAAAAAAAGCGGCTCGCTTTGTTCGCTTCTGCGACTCGTTTAATATCCCCCTGTTGGTACTGGTGGATGTGCCCGGCTTTTTACCGGGTACCGATCAGGAATGGAATGCCATTATTACCAATGGCGCAAAACTGCTCTATGCGTTCAGCGAAGCCACTGTTCCCCGCATTACCCTGATCACCCGTAAGGCGTATGGCGGTGCCTATGATGTGATGAACTCGAAGCATATCGGTGCGGATCTGAACTATGCCTGGCCCTCTGCAGAAATTGCAGTGATGGGGGCGAAAGGAGCCATTGAGATCATCTTCAAAAAGGAGATCGATGAAGCGGTAGATCGCGACGCCAAGATCAGGGAAAAAGAAGCGGAATACAATGCCACCTTTGCCAATCCTTACAAAGCCGCTAACCGGGGCTTTATCGATGAGGTGATCGATCCGAAGGATACCCGTCGAAAGTTGA
Organism: Bacteroidia bacterium; assembly: GCA_030429045.1. Lineage (GTDB taxonomy): Bacteria > Bacteroidota > Bacteroidia > Chitinophagales > Saprospiraceae > JAGNXB01. The sequence continues at coordinate 10,842 of JAUIEA010000097.1, forward strand.
TCAAGGGATTTCAGATGCTGGAGCACAAGGTGGATAGACTGCCACAGAAAAAGCATGGTAACATTCCCCTTTAGGTCGGTTCCCTCCACAATGGAATAGAAAAGAGCCAACTGTCACGACAGTTGGCTCTTTCATTTCAGGCGTATTCCGCAAGAGACGGTTTACGGAATAAACACTTTTCTGACCATCCTGCCATCCGCAAAGGTCACCTGCACAAAGACGATCCCGCTGACGGCCAGGGTCGGCACATCAAATCTGGTTGACAAGTCTCCGGATGCCGGCCGAAGGTCTCCGATCAGTCGACCGACAGCGTCCATGACATGGATATGCTGAACCTGTGCACCCGGAGTAGCGTTGATCCGCAACCGCTGTTCACCCGGAAAAACACGCACCGTAAAGGAGGATTTCAATCCATTTTGTGGTTGAACACCCGGCTGCTCCCTGAAGGTGTTGTTATTCCCTGTACTGGTTTGGCTGGACTTCTTCGCATTGGATGCCTTGATCGTATATACGGGCATCTGCAGACAGGAAGGGGGTTCGAAGGTGATGGTCTTGCAACAGTTCGGTTGATCATTGATACATACTTTCAGCTCATCGATATTGAACCCACCGGCAGGAAAATCGATGGTCATTGGCAGATCAGAGAGCGGGAAATAGCCGAAGTAATCACCATTCGTCCAGACTTCGAAAAAGTCATTTCCGGGATTCTGCACCTGGAAATTGAAGGTCAGCGCATAGGTACTGTCACCTGTACATTCTCCCACCTCGACTTCCAGATCATAGATCTCACAGGGTTCCATATTACAGCACACCTGTCCAACATCGATGGCCATACTACAGTCCTCGTATTCATTGTCCTTGACCACAAATTCATATTCGGTGTCACAGTCTCCCAAGAGGGGGCCCACCATTACAGGGAGTGAATCGTAAGAAAAGGAGCCGTAGTTCATTCCGTTCCCCATGATGGAGAAGCCCTGAGGGCCCGGGTTCATGACATTAAAATTGATGTAGACAAAGAACTCATCGTCTTCATTGCAGTCGCCCAGGTCCACTTCCAGTTCTGTGATATTGCAATCCTCATTATTGCCGCACTCTTTGGTGTCAAACTCCAGGATGGCACAACAGTCCTCATTGTCATTGTCGCAAACCTTGATCCAGTCATTATTACCGCCGCTCTTGGGGAAGTTGGGGATGGTCAAGGGCAGTTGACTGTAGTTGTAATACCCGAAAAAGGATCCATTCGCAAAGAGGTCAAAACTGGCCCCGTTCACATTCATGTATTCAAAATCAATGGTCAGGGAATACGTAGAGTCAGAGGTGCAATCTCCCTTTTCCACAACCAGGTCATAGATCTCACAATCCCCATTACAACAGACCTTGCCAACCTCTATGGCTTTGCTGCAGTTCTCAAATTCGTTGTCCTTGACAACGAACTCGTATTCCTTGTCACAATTGCCTTCAAAGGGCCCCAGCACGATCGGGATGGAATCATAGGAGAAAGAGCCGTAGTTCATTCCATTCCCCAGGATGGAGAAGCCCTGACTGCCAGGGTTCATGGCAACAAAGTTGATCGTCACATAGAACAGATCGTCTTCATTGCAATCACCGACGATGGCCTCCAGTTCCTTGATACTGCAGTCGTTGTTATTACCACACTCCTTGGTGTCAAACTCCAGGATGGCGCAACAATTCTCATTATCGTTGTCACAGACTTTGATCCAGTCATTGTTTCCACCACTTTTGGGGAAATTGGGAATGGTCAGCGGTAGTTGGGAATAGTTGTAGTAACCGAAGAAGGTACCATTGGCAAACAGATCGAAACTCGCCCCGTTCACATTCTGGTACTGGAAATTGATGATCAGGGTATAGGTGGAATCAGATGTACACTCCCCTTTATCCACTTCGAGATCATAGATTTCGCAGTCACCTGCTCCACAGCAGATCTCCCCCAGGATAAATACGGCCTGACACTCCGGGTTGTCAACGTCTTTCACCACAAACTCATAATCCGTCTCACAATCCCCTTCCAGAGGGCCCAGCGTGATATACAGATCATTGTAGTTGAATGTCCCATACTGGTTTCCATTCCCCTGAACGGTAAAACCGCTTGCCCCGACATTGGCATAGTTGAAGTCAAGGTCTACCAGAAAATGCTCATCATCACATTCATGTGCTTCAACGATGAGATCCCAGATCTCACAACCATTATAGTTCGAGCAATCCTTTGATTCAAATTCCTTGACCTTGCAGCAATCTTCATTGTCGTGATCACAGATCTTGATCCAGTCATTGTTATTTCCACTTTTCGGAAAATCGACGATGGTCAGGGGTAGATCCGTATACAGGTACTGATCATCATAGACCCCATTAAACCACAGATCGAAATAGTCACTGTTGACGTTCTGGTATTCAAAATTGATCGTGATCGTGTAGGAATCTTCCGAGGTACAGTCACCCTTTTCAACGCTCACTTCCGTAATTGAGCAATCATTGAAGTTGCCACATTCTTTGGTGGGGAATTCCTTGATCCGGCAACAGTCCGGATCATCATTATCACAGACTTTCAGCCAGTCATTGTTATTTCCTGATTTCGGAAAATTGGGTATGGTCAACGGTAGGTCCGCATAGGCATAGTACCCGAAGAAGACGCCATTGGCCCAGAGGTCGAAATGATCGCCGGAAACATCTTCGTACTCAAAATTCAACCAGAGGGAGTAGGTTGTATCGGACGTACAGTCTCCTTTCTCAACGACAATGTCCCATATTTCACAACCTTGCACATCCTGGGGCAGGCTGATCGTAAATAAAGTCAGCAAAAAACCGATGAACAGGTTTTGACTGAATTGCATGAAATGGCGAGGGGTAATCCAGTTCTTCATATTTTGGGTACTTATGTCGAAGTTAATGCAATGTAGAGTATCCAGGCTCTCTTTTCGCTGCCTGAAAAAATCAAAATGAAAGCTATAGTATTAGAGGAGATTGATGGTCCCCTGCGGTTCGTCAGGATGGATCTGCCGGAAGTTTCCAGAGGGCAGGTCAAGGTAGAATTGCGGGCTGCCGCCCTGAATCACCGCGATGTCTGGATCCGGAAGGGTCAGTATGCACGCCTGCAATTTCCATTTATCCCAGGCAGTGACGGGGCCGGTTTTGCTGGAGAGCAACCGGTGGTTATTAATCCGGGCTTCCAGTGGGGCACCAACCCCTGTGTCCAGGGGAATGACTTTCATATCCTGGGAATGCCCACCAACGGCACCTTTGCACAACAGGTCGTGGTCCCGGAAGAACACATCCATCCCATGCCCGGGCATCTAAGCTTTGAAGAGGCTGCCGCCATCCCCCTGGCCGGGGTCACCGCCTTCAGAGCTGTGATGACCCAGGGGAAGGTGAGATCCAAGGATCG
>JAUIEA010000098.1 GCA_030429045.1 Bacteroidia bacterium
GCAATCGGTCATTCTTCCAGGTTCGAAAACGTCCTTTACCCTGCCACCCAATCTCTTTCTGGTAGGCATATCCCAGGATGTACCTGCCTGGAGCCGGGAGATCTCCTTTCTCATGAGCAAGGTGTTCCAGTTTATCCACCTGGATGCGAATCAACGCCACCAGGATTGGCCGGTGGTCCGATCGGTGTCCACCCTCGAATTGTGGACAGCGATCAATGCGGTTATTGTCGCCCATACCGATCCTTCCCTCCAGTTCCCGGGAGGAGCCTTCCAGGATTGCGAAACTGTGTCAGACCTGCGTGAACTCTTTATCCGGCGCATCCTGCCTTATCTGGCATGGCTGGCCGGGCATGATCAACAGCTTCACCAGATCCTCCTGCAGGACCTGCTGGGCCCCTTGGCCGATCAACTGGCCGATATCCACAAATGGAAGCTTGCGGATTTCAAACGAATTTCCAAACGTTAATTCATCCGGACCATTCGGGATATGGGCGAACATGTACCTTTGCCCCGAACTGTAATTCATAGTCATGGCTAAAATGTTCAAGTTTGGCGGATCCAGTCTGAAAGACGCCGATGCCATCCGCAATGTCGCTTCCATTCTTCAACGGTACAAGGATGAGAACCTGGTTGTTGTCGTATCGGCCCTGGGCAAGACCACCAATGCCCTCGAGGAGGTGATCACTGCCCACGCCAAGGGGGATGGCCGGGCCCAGGAATTGTTTGACAGGATCAAAGAGGTCCACTATTCGCTGGCTGGCGAATTGCTGCCCGCCGGACACGATGTGTTCACCTCCCTGAATGACACGTTCATCGAAGCCCAGTGGGTACTGGATGAGCCCCCTCATCCGAACTTCGATTACATGTATGACCAGATCATCTGCGTAGGCGAACTGGCATCCTCCAGGATTGTACAGGCCTTTCTGCAACAGGAAGGGCTGCCCACCATTTGGCTGGATGCCCGGGAGGTCATCATCACAGATGACATCCATCGCGAAGGCTGGGTCAATTGGGAGGAGACAGGGAAGCGGATGGAAGCAAAAGTTCGCCCTTTGCTCAGCCAGCCCGGATTTGTACTGACGCAGGGATTTATTGCCAGTACCATGGACAATGCCACGACGACACTGGGAAGGGAAGGATCCGACTATACCACTGCCATCTTTACCTTTTGCCTCAACGGCGAGAGCATGACCATATGGAAGGATGTACCGGGGGTCCTGACCGGCGATCCAAGACTGTTCTCCAATGTGGTCAAACTGGATCGACTGTCCTATCGGGAGGCCATTGAAATGACCTATTATGGTGCCAAGGTCATTCACCCGAAGACCATCAAACCGCTCCAGAACAAGTCCATTCCGCTCTATGTCAAATCATTTATCGATCCGGATGGGGAGGGCACCTTCATCTCTTCGGATATTGAAGATCACTATCCACCGATCGTCACCCTGGAGCAACAGCAAACCCTGTTGAGTATTTCAACCCGTGACTTTTCCTTTGTTGCAGAACATCACCTGAGCCTGCTGTTCCAGAAGATCGCGGATCTGCGACTGCAAGTGAATATCATGCAGAATTCAGCGATCAGCTTTTCTATATGCGTCAATCATGCCCCGGATAAGGTGGATGAATTTATTGCGGGTATAGATAAGGAGTTCAAGGTGCAGCGGGAGGATGATCTTGAACTGATCACCATTCGCCATGCCCAATCGGATCTGCTTGATAATCTCCGCAAAGGCAAGATCATCTACCTGGAAGAACACATCCGGGATACCGTACAGTTTGTCGTCAAGGAAGTGCCGATGATGAGTCGGAAACCAACACCTGCACAGTAATTAACCGATCACACCCAGTTCTTTTCCGACCTTGGTAAAGGCTGCAATGGCCTGATCCAGATGGCTGCGTTCGTGCCCGGCGGAGAGCTGGACCCGAATGCGGGCCTTTCCCTTTGGCACCACGGGAAAGTAGAATCCGATCACATAAATACCTTCGCCCAGCAGCTTTTCAGCAAATTGCTGTGACAGGACTGCATCATAGAGCATGATCGGGACGATGGGGTGATCGCCGGGTAGAATATCGAATCCGGCCTTGGTCATCGCCTCCCGAAAATAGGCGGTATTGGCCTCCAGCTTGTCACGCAAGGCTGTACTCTTGGAGAGCAGATCCAATACCTTGATGGAAGCGCCGGCAATGGCAGGTGCGAGTGTGTTGGAGAACAGATAGGGACGGCTGCGCTGACGGAGCAGTTCTACAATTTCCTTTCGGGCTGCCGTAAATCCACCGGAGGCACCACCCAATGCCTTACCAAAGGTGCCGGTCACAATATCGATGCGATCCATGCATCCCCGGTATTCATGGGTGCCGCGTCCCGTTTTTCCCATAAAGCCACTCGCATGGCACTCATCGATCATGACCAGGGCATCGTATTGATCTGCCAGGTCACAGATCTTGTCCAACTGGGCAATGGTGCCATCCATGGAGAAGACCCCATCCGTAGCGATCAGGCGTCGGCGAGCACCCTGGGTGGCCTGAAGCTGGGCTTCCAGATCTGCCATGTCGTTGTGCTTGTATCGCAATCGCTGTGCTTTGCACAACCGGATGCCATCAATGATGGATGCGTGGTTCAACTCATCGGAAATGATCGCATCCTCTGCCTGGAGCAGGGGCTCGAACAGGCCGCCGTTGGCATCGAAGGCCGCTGCATACAGAATGGCATCTTCCATTCCGACAAATGCAGCGATATCTGCTTCCAGTTGCTTGTGCAGGTCCTGGGTGCCGCAGATGAATCGGACGGAGGACAACCCGAATCCGTGTGAGTCCAGGGCCTCCTTGGCTGCCTGGAGCACATCGGGATGCGAGGAGAGGCCCAGGTAGTTATTTGCACAGAAGTTCAGGACGTCCTGCCCCTGGTCGGTCTGGATCCGAGCACCTTGAGGGCTGGTAATAATGCGCTCGTTCTTGAAGAGCCCCGCATCGCGGATTTCCCGGATTTCCCGGGCCAGGTCTTGTTGGACATTCTTGTACATGGCACGTTTTCTTAGTGGATGGGTTGGCCGGAGCTGATCGTTGACCCCAGGTGATCCAGCATATCTTTTGTCATCGAACGCAGGGAATATGCCGGAGCCCAACCCCAGTCCTGACGAGCATTGGTGTCATCAATTCGTTGAGGCCAGCTGGCGGCAATAGCCTGCCGGAAGTCCGGTTCATACCGGACCTTGAAATCAGGGACAAACTCCTGGATGGCGGCGGCCAGTTCCTGTGGATCAAAATCCATTCCTGACAGATTGTAACTTGTCCGGACTCGGATCTGTTCTTTGGGTGCTGCCATCAGATCCAGGGTGGCCCGGATGGCATCATCCATGTAGATCATCGGCAGTCGGCTGTCTGCTGCCAGAAAACAGGTGTAGGGTTCTCTTCTGGCGGCGTAGTGAAATATATCCACCGCATAATCCGTGGTACCTCCACCCGGCGGACTCTGGTATCCGATGATACCGGGATATCGCAGTGACCGGACATCCAGGCCGTATCGGTGGTAATAGTAGTAGCCCCAGTTTTCACCGGCTGCCTTGGTGATGCCGTAGACCGTTGCCGGGATCAGGGGGACATCCTGCCCCGCTTGCTGGAGGTCAATACCCGCACCAAAGACCGCAATGGAACTGGGGTAGAATACCCGGTCTATACCTCTTGTTCGGGCAGTGTCCAGGATATTCAATAATCCATCCATGTTGACCTGCCAGGTCATCAGTGGATCCTTTTCTCCGGATGCGGACAGGATGGCAGCGAGGTGATAGATCTGAGTGGTTCCCTGTTCTTCGACCAGGTTCTCCAGCCCGATCCTGTCGAGCACATTCAAGGTGACAAAACGCCCACCCCAGTTGGGTACGGGGCGGATGTCTGTCGCAATCACCGCATCCATCCCGTAACGATTCGACAACTCCTGAAGAAGTACCTGGCCTATCTGGCCACCGGCTCCAGTGACAATGATCTTCTCTTTTTGCATGTTCGATTCCCCCTTTTTCTGTCAGATAAAGGTACTCAATCATCAGTGAAATCCGGAATAGCCGGATGAAACCTTGCTGATCCTTTCTGCTGGTCCAGTCGATAGCAAAAGGTCTGGATCCCGTTGCTGACGATCAACCAGGATACATCCATGGCCATATTGTACCGGGCGATCTGATCCAGTGTTTTCTGCGTGAGCGGAACATCCGGTGCCTTGACCTCGATCAACGCCAGTGGTTGTCCCCGCTGATCGTGGACCATCAGGTCATAACGCCGCCGTTGGCCATAGACCTTGATCTGCCGCTCCACCGACAGATGGGTCAATCTGGTTTTGCCGGAGGTCAATAAATACTGGATCAGCAGTTGCCGGACGAGTTCTTCTGGCGTCAGGATGACATACCGCTTTCGAACAGGATCCCAGATTTCTTGTGTGGTGCCGGAATGTCTGACCTGAAGCTGTTCCCGGAGGTCCAGGAGCTGTAAGGGGATTTCAGTCTGATCCGGGGCCATATCCGAAGATCAATGGGCAAACGCAACAGGAGAGGGGTTCCATTGCAGGATGTTCATGCCTGTTTCTGCATGAGCAGGGTCCCAGAATTTGGGGGACTTGTGCAGAGGCGATGGCAGGTCCAGCCGACTCGACTCAGGCAGGTGGTCCATCAGGTAGACCAGGCGAGTCAATTCAGGGCCCGTGGCCACGGAGCCCTGATGGGCCAATTGGATGTAGGATTCACCTGCCGGAGGGAGCGCGTTCCAGTACACGTCGATCCAGCCGGCAGGATCACTATCAGGGGCTGACCTGGTGTCACCTTCCCGGATCGTGTGGATCCGGTCCAGCCAGGAAGCCTGCAGGAGTTGAATGTCCATCAGCTCTTGAGCCGCCAGCTGAAGTTCGGCTCGCTGCTGTCGACGCGATTCATAAGCTGTAAGTATGTTCCAGGCGGCAGGCGGAGTCCGCTTTTCCAGCCATCTGCTGAGATACCAGATGGGGAATGCAGCAACGACCTCAGCTTGGCGATGGCCGGACTGGACCTGGAGGAGAGCTCGGATCTGGGCCGGGAGTTCGCGGTGGAGGTGTCGATCGACTGCGACCTGTCTGATCTCCCGCAGATGAGCTTTCAGCAGGACCAACCGGTTGTGCAGATGATCGATCTCCTGTTCCATTTCTTCAAATGAAATGAACTGGAACCCGAACCAGTCTCGAAACCATCCATGTGCGATCAGGGTGGAGGAAAAAGCGTCGATCAGGTGTTGCAGATGAAGACCCTCCGCCTGGATATGGGCCTCTTCCGGAAGTGTGAGGAGGGTGGCACGGCCCACTGCACCTTGCACCGTGGCCCAGTCGGCGGCATCTTCCCGACAGGAATAGGCATGGGCCAGTAGTCTGCCGAGGTACTGCACAACAGCCTTGAGGCTCTCCAGGTCAGACATGACCTGATGAATGTCAGCTGCACAGTCTTCAGGATCCACTTCATACAGTCGTTCGCCGTTCAACCGCATCTGGTCAAAATGCCATTCCCACGGATCGGGCATCGTTTTGGATCGCATTTCAGCCAGGAAGGTTTCGATCATTCGAAATTCCTCTTCATTCCATGCGAATGCAGATGTGTCCACCCGCCGAAAGAGCTGGAGATTGGCCTTCGGTAAGCCCTGAAGGATGATCTGCAGGACTTCCAGACTGTTCATTGATCCGAATGGAATACCCTGGAGGGTCTCCAGTGCTGTACGCCACCGGGTTGATGATTGCCGCCATTGATCCAGCAGCAAATTCATCCTCTCTGTGCGGAGCAGCAGCTCCTTTCGCATATCGGGCTTCCGCTTGGACAGCTCGGGGTCTGGTGCATAGGCGAGGGTGGGGATACTATTGGAAATACCGTGCAGCCTGACCTTCAGTCCATTCAGGACGGCAAAGCCGAGCAGAATCTGCAGATCTTCTCTTTGTGTGGATTCAAGAACCCAAACCGTCTGTCCGGTTTCGGGCAATGGCGAAATACGATCCAGATCACCGAAAGGTGAATAGGGCAGGAAGGGGATGTCCCGGGCGGTGGAACGCAAATGCGTTCGCCCCCAAATGCGACTTAGCATAAGAGGCTGTATTGGTGTTTGTTACAAATATATCGAATCTCAAAGATGTAACCGGAAAATATCTCCTTCCGTTCCGTTTTTGATGCCTTTTATACCACTCCATTTTACACGTCCCGGACCCTGTTGCCGGAAGAAGCGCGAGTTGCGCCATCTTCCTGGACAACCTCCCTTATCTTGCCGGTTCAATCAAAAGGTGCAAGATGACCAACAGAGAGATTGCCGGCTGGTTTCGGAAACTGGCAGACATCATGGAGCTTCATGGTGAGAATCCGTTCAAGATCCGAAGTTACCAGCAGGCCTATGTCACCCTGCGGAAATGGGCCGACCCACTTGAGGATCTCTCACTGGAACAGTTGGGGGCGATCTCGGGGATCGGCAAGGCCATTTCGGAAAAGATCCGGGAGCTGGCAGAAACGGGTGAACTGGCCACCTATCGCAAATATGCAGATCAGACCCCGGAGGGGGTCATTGATCTCCTGGCCATTCCGGGTGTCGGTCCCAAAAAAGTACGGACACTATGGAAGGACCTGGGTGTTGAATCTGTAGGCGAACTGCTGTATGCGTGCCATGAAAACCGCCTGATCGAGTTGAGTGGTTTCGGGGTGAAAACCCAGACAGATCTGAAGAACAAGCTCGAATTCTATATGCTGACCAGGGGACAGTCCCGCTACCCGGAAGCATTCCACCTGGCCAGCACCGTGGTGGCCAAATTGCGATCTGCTGATCCCGGGTCTCGCATTGAAATGACTGGTGAATTGCGGCGTCGCTGTCAGGTGATCACCGAGATCGCCCTCCTGTGGTGCCCGTCCACCTCTGTTGACCTCACCAGTGATGGCTCCTGGCGCTTTGTGGATGGAGGAGCACCCCATTGGATCTGGCAGGAAAATGGCGGGCCACGTGTCACGGTCTGGGTGGCAACACCCGAGAGCTGGGGCCGAAGATTGTGGGAGACCACCGGTTCCCCCGAGTACACCGCGGCGATGGCGCCGGTCCAGGTTGCCGACGCTCCGGAAGAATCGGAATTTATGGCGAAGGCAGGATTGCCAGATCATATTCCGGAATGGCGTGAATCAGTGGATTGGGCCAGGGCGGCTTCAGGAAGAAGACGTGACCTGATCCGAGAGGAGGATATCCGGGGTGTCATCCATGCACACAGCACCTGGTCGGATGGGATCCACTCCCTGGAAGAAATGGCAGTTGCTGCCATCAAGGGCGGGTACGAATACTTGGTCATCACGGATCATTCCCAGTCTGCATTTTATGCCAGTGGCCTGAAGCCGGACAGGATCATCGCTCAGCGGGAGGAAATCCGTGAGCTCAACCTTCGGTTAGCGCCCTTTCGCATCTTTCATGGCATTGAGTCGGATATCCTGTATTCGGGTGAACTCGACTATGAACAGGATGTTCTGGAGGGCTTTGATCTGATCATAGCCTCGATCCACAGCCAGTTGAAAATGAACGAGGAAAAGGCAATGGAGCGGCTTCTCCGGGCGATCGAGCATCCCCGGACCAGGATCCTTGGGCATCCCACGGGCCGGCTACTCCTCTCCAGGATCGGGTATCCGGTGGATCACCGGAAGTTGATCGAGGCCTGTGCCACCCATCAGGTCGTCCTGGAGCTGAATGCCAATCCTCAACGTCTGGATCTGGATTATACCTGGATCCCGTACGCCATGGATTGCGGTGTGAAGATCGCCATTAACCCGGATGCGCATTCCAGTGGCGGGATAGGGGATATCCAGTACGGCGTTCAGGTCGCGCGCAAGGCGGGCCTGGGCATAGGCAACTGCCTCAATACCATGCCGTTGAAGGAATTTGAAAAGTGGCTTTTTATTTAACAGCTCGTTAACAGGCAAGGGCGCGCAAGGCTTCTAATTTTGTGATCTGTGAACATCTTCACAGAATCTGCGTATTAGAATCTCATCAATAAAGAAAGACGATCAAATGAAACGACTGATTTTTGGATTCTCACTATCCATCGCCCTCCTGTCTCTTGCTGCCTGCGGTAGCGATCAAGCTGAATCTGCGGCTGAAACATCGCCGGAACAAATGGAAAATGGCACAGCCAATCCAGTTTCCGATGTGACGGTATCAACAACGCCTCCCAATGGAATGGAAGCAGAAGTGCCTTCCGGACCGACCACACAAATGACGTTCAAGACAGAGGAGTACGACTTCGGAACCGTGAAGTCTGGTGAATCTGTAACCCACGATTATGAGTTTACCAATACCGGAAACGAGAACCTGATCATCGCCAATGCCAAGGGTAGCTGTGGTTGTACGGTGCCCCAGTGGCCCAAAGAGCCGATCCCTCCAGGCAAGTCTGGTGTGATCAAGGTGGTCTTTGATTCCAAAGGAAAGCAGGGTCCTCAGAGCAAGCGAGTGACCATCACGGCAAATACCAACCCGCCTCAGTCCTTCCTGACGATCAAGGGAGAAGTGACTCCGAATAAAAGCGAAGTGAACGTCGAGCAGAAGAAGTAATTTCCTTCTTATCGATGAACTAACTGCCCGAGCCTCTGCACAGAGGTTCGGGCAGTTGTGTTTGGGTTCATATACTCCGGTCAATAATTTCGATCTTCGCCAGTCAGTTCGAAATCCTCGCCAACCATGTTGCAGAAGTACCTCTCCCTGGTAAAATTCAGTCACACCATTTTTGCCCTGCCGTTTGCAGCGGTCGGGTTTACCATGGGCGTCCTGGCTGCGCCGCAGGAGGCCCTGGGTTGGTTGGCATTAAAGGTTCTTCTCTGTATGGTCTTTGCGCGCAATACGGCTATGGCTTTCAACCGCCTGGTAGATGCAGAGATTGACAAGGTCAACCCGCGGACCGCCGTACGGGAAATACCGGCTGGAATCCTGGAGCCCGGCCAGGTCAGGTGGTTTGTCCTGGTGAATGTCATTCTCTTTATCCTGACCACCTGGACGATCAATCCCCTATGTTTTGCCCTGTCACCCGTAGCGCTCATCGTTGTCATGGGATACAGTTATACCAAGCGAGTGACACCATTATGCCATGTCATTCTCGGGATCGGGCTGGCTCTCGCGCCGATCGGGGCCTATATGGCCGTCACCGGCCAGGTCAATACACCCGTCTTGTTCCTCGGTTTTTCAGTACTGTGCTGGGTCGGCGGCTTCGATGTGATCTATGCGCTCCAGGATGAACACTTTGACAAGGATCACGATCTGTATTCCCTGCCTTCCTGGTTGGGAGGCACCAGGGCCCTGCAGATCTCCAGAGGCCTGCATATCATTTCCTTTTTATGCCTGGTCGGGTTCGCCTGGGAGACAGAACAGCTGTTTGCTCCATTGAGTTGGATGCTGTTCCTGGCAGTGGCGGGGTTTTCAGGACTGCTCATCTTTCAGCACAAGCTGGTCAGACCAGACGACCTGAGCAAGGTGAACATGGCTTTCTTTACGACCAACGGCGTGGCTAGCCTGTCGTTTGGCATCCTGACAGTGCTGGCTCTGGTATTCGGTGCATAACATATTAAACATTTTTATCACATAATTGGCATGATTTGTGGATTTGTCAAGGCACTACATGTCTTGTGAAATCAACTACCCATGCGCTCTTTGCTGAGAATCCGGATCGGATTCATCTCCCTGTTCTTCCTTTTTCTTGCCTTTTGTCAGGCTCAGAATAGTCAGATCTTCTCGCAGGATGAAGTGATCGTTACCGTTGATGATTGCCAGGGTATGACCCTGGTTTGCCTGGAAGGCATTCCTCCGGCCAAGGTGACCAACTTCGCTTTTACACTTGATAACAACCCATATCCGGGCCCTTTTCCGGTTTGTCACCAGGATACCCTGGGGATCTACAGCTATGAATTCCTCTTTGGCAAGGGGAATGCCGGTCCTTACCGGCTGGATAGCTGGGTGGTCAATGGACAAACTTTCAGTGGACAGTTTCTGACCATTGCGGATCTGGTGGATTCGATGCAGATCTGGGATCCACTTGGAGCCTGGACCCACCTTCCCTCCAAATTTCAGATCCGGGGCGGACAACCGGGTATTGCTTACAGCCAGATGAATGTGACGGTGTTGTCCATCAGCACTCCCGGGGTGATCGGCTATAATGTCTCTTTTTCTACGACAGCCCTCGGCATTCCAGTCCAGACAGGTATCCACCAGGTAGTGGTCCTGGATCAAAGTACAGGCGATCTGGATACACTCCGGATCATCGCCGGCTGCCATGCACAATCCGTAGAACGGATCACCACGGAGATCGGGATGACGGGCTCGGATTGCCCCGACCTGAATACACTGTTGGGTCCTGTCAACTCGTTGACCAATGAATGTCCGGCGATCGATTATCCGGCGACACAGGCCCAACTCGACCCGGCCACAGGTTGTGTATCCTGGACGGGTACAGCGATCGGCGAGGATACGCTATGCCTGGTGGCATGTGATACCTTCGGGTTTTGTACATCCACGACCTATATCATCGAGGTGCTTTACCCCGGGGCGTTGAACGCCGTTCCCCTGGCTTTGTATGAAGGTGACACCCTGGTGTTCTGCCCGGATCTGTCTGCATTACCGGGCAACCCGGTCTCGATGGTGGATCTGTGTCCCCAGGGAAGTGGTCTCCATGCAGATGTGACCATTCCGACCGGAGCATTTTGTGTCCATATCACTGGATTGCAATACGGTGAACCGGAATATGCCTGTCTGGTGGTGTGTGATGACCTGGGCAACTGTGATTCAACAACCCTTGAGATCAGAGTGCTCTTCAGAGACACCGTTGTGGTTGATCGAACTGCGATCTTGTATGTCGAAGAAGAGTTTTGTCCGGATATCAGCGCTTTTTCGGGCACCGTATTGAGTATGGCCGATGGTTGTCCGGACCATCCCTCCCTGCAGATCGACCTGGATCCGGTGACGATGTGCGTGACGTACACCGGTGTCCAGACGGGACAGGATACGGTCTGTTTGTTGATCCAGGCTGAATACGGAAATGAATCTCTGACCCTGATCAGGATTAATATGCAAGCTCCCACCTTGTCGCTGGATACCATTGATGTGGTGATCGGACAATCCGTGGCGTATTGTCCTGATCTGCATGAATTGGCCGGCAACATTGTGACCATGATTGACGATTGTCCCCAATCCGCCAACGGGGCCTATAGCCTCGTCGTGGATATGAGTTTGTATTGTATGGATATCACGGGGCAATCGGTCGGCGAAGGTCAGGCATGCATCATTGTCTGTGACGACAATTCTATTTGCGACACGGTCCTTCTCCATATCAACGTGATAGAGGCCCAGCTTGACCCCGTCCCGGTGGCTGTGGATGACCAGGCGTCCCTGTACCGGAATGAATGGAAGAACATATCAGTCTTGTGGAATGACACCTGGGCCTCTGCGGATATCGTGGTCGCCATAGTGTCATCATCAGGGCCAACCCTGGGTCAGGTGGTGGTCGAGTCCAATGGCAGTATTACCTATACGCCTGATCCAGATGCCTGTGGCAGTGATCAATTTCAGTACAGCCTCTGTAATGCATCAGGCTGTGATACGGCCGTGGTCTCCCTGGAGATCAATTGTTCAGATCAGGTTCAACTCGAACCGTACAGCGGGTTTTCACCGAATGGAGATGGGATCAACGAATATTTTACCATCAAGGGAATTGAGTCCTATCCCCGGAATACCCTGGAGGTGTATAATCGCTGGGGGAACCGTATCTTTAAGAAAACCGATTATCAAGGCGATTGGGATGGCACATGGGGAGGATTGGTTCTTCCGGATGGCACCTATTACTACATCCTGCAGGCAGAAGGATTGACAGCTGTTTCCGGATATGTTTATCTCCATCGGTGATCCCGAATCATTTTTAGCACAGTTTTTGTCAAATATGAGAGAACAGTGTGATGTATATCAGTGTGTAATTTATAAATGTCTAAATCCCAGAACATTATGAGGAGGCTCGGAACTCTCATCCTTATCCTGTCCGGCTTTGTCGGCTCGGCAATTGCCCAACAGGATCCCATGTTTACAAAATATATGTTCAATAGTCTTGTGTACAATCCTGCCTATGCGGGATCCAATGAACACATGTCGATTGGACTACTGCACCGATCCCAGTGGTGGGAGCTGGAAGGAGCCCCTACGACACAAACGCTGACCTTGCATACCCCGTTGGCCAACAATCGGGTTGGACTGGGATTCAGTGTGTTGAATGACCGTATCGGTCCGACCAATACGCTCTCGGCCCAGGCTGCCTATGCCTATCGCATTCCCCTGGGAACGGGTAAGCTGGCGATTGGCCTGCAGGCGGGTTTAACCAACTGGCGAGCGGATTGGACCAAATTGTCCATCCAGGACCCGGATCCGGCCTTTGATGAAACACCCAATTACTGGATGCCGAATTTTGGCGCTGGCGTCTATTATTCCACCGAGCGCTTTTTTGCCGGATTTGCATCTCCACACCTGGTGGAATACGATCTGCGCCGCCAGAACATCACGGAGAATTACACCAATTATGCGCGGCAGTACCGCCACTATTTCCTGACCCTTGGCGGTGTCATCCCACTGAATGGAAAGGCATTGATGTTCCGCCCGATTCTTTTGGTGAAGAATGTGGGCTGGTTCTCCAAACTCAGAAAGGATGAAGACCGTCAGGATATCAAAGCTCCAACGGAATTTGACATTGACCTGTCTTTGCTTTTCTTCGAGCGTTTCTGGATCGGTGGTGCATTCCGCTCCTCCATAGAAGCCTTTGACAACGAGCGTAGCTCCTATGATTCTGCAGATATCTGGGCGTCCTATTTCATGACCAACGGTCTGCGGATCGGTGCCGCTTTCGATTATCCGCTGACCCAGCTGAATACTGTGACTGCCGGTGCTTTCGAAGTGATGGTTGGCTATGAATTCAATTATAAGACCAAAAAGATCGTGACGCCGCGTTATTTCTAAGTAGAAAGGCGGTTCCAAATAAAAGACCCCACCATGAACATCCTCCAAAAAACCACTTTTCTTGCTCTTGCCTTACTGCTTTGTAGTACTGCTGCATTTGGCCAGTCAGCCAAAATGAAGCGGGCAAACAAGTACATGCAAGAGTTGAACTACTCCTCCGCAATTGAGCTGTATCAGCAGATTCTGGAGGACCATGATGAATCCGAAGCCAAGATCAACCTGGCTGAATGTTACCGGCTGACCGCAGATTCCGAGAATGCGGAATACTGGTATGGCCAGGTCGTGCGCCTGGCAGATGCGGAACCGATCAACAAGCTCTACTATGCACTTGCCCTGCAGGAAAATGGCAAGGGTGATCAGGCGAAACCCTGGATAGAAGAATATCTGGCAGTTGCCCCCGAGGATACCCGGGCGCAGAATCTGCTCAAAGGCCTGGATATGGCAGAGGAGTTGATGACCAAACATGCCGGCATCTACGAGGTCCGGAATCTGCCCATTAACTCCGATCTGGATGACTTCAGCCCGGCCATTTTTGAAGACAATATCATTTTTGCATCCGATCGTGACAGAGGATCCGCTATCAAGCGCGAACATACCTGGACCGGATCACCCTTCCTGGAGTTGTTCAAAGTGCAGATCAAGAATGAGAGCGGCCAGTTCGGTGCAGAGACGTATGGAAAACCGGAGAAGTTTTCCAGGGATCTGAACTCCAAGTACCACGATGCGGCGGTGACGTTTTCAAGCGACCAGTCCGAGATCTATTTTACCCGAAATAACTACAAGGACGGAAAAACAGGCAAGGATGATTCCGGTACAACCCGGTTGAAGGTGTACTATTCTCGCAGTGTTGCAGGGGATAGTTGGAGTGAACTGGAAAGCTTGCCGTTTAATTCGGACGAATACAGTGTCGCTCACCCCTGTCTGACACCCGATGGCGAGCGACTGTTCTTTTCATCTGACATGCCGGGGGGCTTTGGTGGAATGGATCTGTGGTACAGTGAAAAAGAGAATGGACGTTGGGGGCCACCCATGAACATGGGGAACAAGGTCAACACGGAAGGAAACGAGATTTTTCCTACCTGGCAGGGAGAAAAGACCCTGTACTTTTCGTCCAACGGATTGGCGGGTTTGGGCGGATTGGATATCTATCGGA
>JAUIEA010000099.1 GCA_030429045.1 Bacteroidia bacterium
CCCGACCCGAATGGGTCCCTTTTCAAAGATCTGGTGATCGGTCACCCGCCCTTCCAACACCGTGTCCCGTACCTCGTAGTTGGCATTCAGGATCGGAAACCGGAGGAGATGCCACTGCTTGTCCAGCAGCGCCAGGCCTCCGTCAAAATCGTGGTTGCCCAGGATGCCCGCATCATACCTCATCCGGGACATGCTCGTGAATTCAGGCTCTCCCTCGAAGACATTGAAATAAGGGGTCCCCTGAAGCATGTCGCCCGCATCGAGGAGCAGCCCCTGGGGTTCTTCTTCCCGGATTTTCCGGATCAGGGCCGCTCTCCTTGTGACCCCGCCCAATCCCTGGTAGCGGCTTCCATCCATGGGGAAGGGGTCCAGGCGGCTGTGTACATCGTTGGTGTGAAGGAGGGTCAGCTTGTACCGCTCCGGATCCGACATACCCGCCAGGTAGCCACCCGACAAGACCATGCCGGCAGCCGTGATCGAGGTCTTTTTCAGAAAGGAACGACGTTTCATATCAGTCAACTTGGGTGATGCGCCCGTCGAGACCGGCATCAATGAGAATTCCGGCGGCCTGTCGGCTGCGGCAGTAATGGATCAGGGCATCTCGCACCAGCACACCCGTCTCGATCATCGGGTATTCCACCAGGAAATCACACCGATCTCCCCCCTTGGCGATATAATCCGGAAGGGCCACCCGGTAGGTATGCTCCTCCTGGATAGGCCGGTTTTGCACCAGGATGGCCCGCGCCTGACCGTCTTCGATCTGGTATCGCACTCCTTTGGAAACAGGCCATCCACCTAATTGGGCCATATGGTCGATCAGGGTGTTCAGCCCGGTGCCGTCCAGTTCGAGGATGACCAGCTGATTGTCAAAGGGCATGATCTCATACACCATCCCCAGTGTGAAGGGGCCAGCCGCCAGGGAGTTGCGACGTATGCCGCCATAGTTCTGAATGGCCAGGTCGACAGGCTTGCCGGTGATCCGGGTCGCTTCTTCTGCAAGCAGATCCGCCATGAAATTGCCCAGGGTAGATTCGGGCTTTTCCAGGGTGAGCGTATGGTGGATCTCCGCCAGCGTATCATCCATGGTCTCGCTCAGCTGCTGCCGAAAGGGAGTGAGGTAGGCCTCCATCATACTGTCGGCAACCAGCGTCGGCTGGATGCTATATCCTGCGTAATCGTGGGTGGCTTCATGCCAGGTGCGTCCGCACGAGGGGAGAGACCCGAGCAGGACAAAGGCCACCGTCATCCGAAGGATAACAGCACCGACCGGGGTATATCGCGAATCCTGAACAGGGCTCATAATCGCATGGCAGCTTCTTTCTTAATGGCCGACAGGGCCGTGATCAACGGATCTGTTTCCTGGCGGTCGATATACTCGAAGAGAGCCTGGATATAGTCTTCTGCAGTGGCGGTCTTATCCAGCGATTCCGCCGTGGCATCCAGGATGGTCATCATATGCTCCCGGGCCAGTCGCAGGATCTTCCACAGGGCCTCAGACACATAGACCTGCTGGGTGATATTGTGTTCATACTCCTGTTGGATGGCTTGCATCATGCCCCATTTTAACGAGTTCATGGTCATTCCGTCGTGGCGCAACCGCAACACCAGGTTGGGGATGCTGATCCGCTCACAATACAGCGACAACCGTTCGTACGCCTGGAGGCGGTGTGGGATGGAGATCTTTTGCGCATCGATCTTCTGATCCATTTGCCGGTTGACCAGCAATTGCGCAGTGAGTTGCTTGAGCAACACATATACGGTGATAAACACGACCAATCCGGGAATGGTCAGTTTGAGTATCTCGAGAAGAACTTCAAGGGCTGTCATATGCAGGTATGCCATCTGTTGGGCCCTCAAAAGTACATCAACCTGCAGAAACAGGATCAATCTGATCACGGGAACCAATTGCCCTGTAAATTGTTTGTAATTTTGTCTGCGTAAATGACAAGCATATGGCCGAACCCACCAACACCATAGACACTCAACCCATCAGCCTGACGGATGGGGCGATCAAGGCCTTGAACAAGATCCGCCAGAGCGAATCCATTCCGCATGACCACTTCCTGCGCGTAGGCGTAAAAGGCGGTGGCTGTAGTGGCTTTACCTATGTCCTCGGATTTGACGTGAAAAAGGAGAATGATGAGGTGTTTGAAGTAGGCGGATTACCCGTGGTCATGCAACGTGCTCATCAACTCTATCTGATGGGCATTGAGATCGACTGGTCCGACGGCTTGAACAACCGCGGATTTGTGTTCAACAATCCCAATGCCACAGATACCTGTGGTTGTGGCACCTCCTTCAACGCTTGATCATCCGGGTGGTATCGGATCTTCACCCGTTCTTTCATTTGCGGCATCTGGCCCTGCCGGGTCTGCTTGCCCTGGGAATATGGCAGTCCTGTCACTGCCCTGCTCCTGCCTTGCAGGAAACGCAAACGGTTCAGGGTATCCGGGTGACGGTGCAGGATGCCTCCGGTGAAAGTGGCTGTCGGTTGATCCTTCATCCGGCCCAGGGACCGGATCTGCTTCCCGTATCTTTTTCGAACGAACCAATCTCCTTTTACCCGGAAGGGATCTACACCATTACCTACACCCCGGATTCAACTGCGATCTATGCGTGTACCGCTCCGGCCATACCGGTGCATATCATCACGTGCACACCCGTACAAACCGGTCCACCCGAGGGCACCGGAGGGATCAAACCGCCACGCAGACATTGTGCCCAGACCAGCGATCCGTACCGGATCCCCTGGATGACACAGGTCATGGCGCAACTCGATCCGGACAAGGTGACCCGCTATCAGCAGGCCGCTACGACGGTTTACGACTTTGAATCCCCAAAAGGTCATTATCTTTTCGATTGCAGAGGAGATCTGGTTTGTCAGTCAGCACCCGGTGAAACACCCTGTGAAGCCTCTGTGCAGCTCAGCGAACCCTTTGTGATCCTGGTGAGAAATCATTGATATGAAAAATCCGCATCTGGAACCTGATGATCGTCACGCCCTTCCCGAAGAACGACTTCTGGACAAAACCCTGCGTCCGCAGGAGCTGAGCGATTTCAGCGGTCAGGACAAGATCGTGGAGAACCTGCGGATCTTTATCCAGGCAGCCCGGATGCGCGATGAAAGTCTGGATCATGTCCTCCTACACGGCCCTCCGGGCCTGGGAAAGACCACCCTGTCCTGCATTATCGCCAATGAACTGGGGGCCGACCTGAAGATGTCATCCGGTCCGGTATTGGAAAAACCGGGCGACCTGGCCGGCCTGCTGACCAACCTGGAAGAAGGCGATGTCCTCTTCATCGATGAGATCCACCGACTGAACACCGTGGTCGAGGAATATCTGTATTCCGCCATGGAAGACTTCCGGATCGACATCATGATCGACTCCGGACCGAATGCCCGGTCCATCCAGCTGTCCCTTGCACCGTTTACCCTGGTCGGGGCAACCACGCGAATGGGACTGTTAACCGCACCGATGCGGGCGCGATTCGGGATCAATTGCCATCTGGATTACTATGATGTCATCACCCTCACCAAGATCCTCCACCGGTCAGCCCATCTGCTGGGCATACCGGTAGAAGAGGATGGGATTACCGAGATCGCGCGTCGCAGCCGGGGGACACCTCGTATTGCCAATGCCCTGCTCCGCCGGGTGCGGGACTTTGCCATGGTCAAGGGAGAAGGGGTGATCGATCGGGCGATCTCGCGGATGGCCCTGGCCGCACTCCAGGTGGATGAAGGTGGTCTGGATGAAATGGACAACCGCATCCTGACGACCATCATTGAAAAATTTGGCGGCGGCCCGGTCGGTTTATCGACCATCGCTACGGCAGTAGGAGAGGAATCCGGCAATATCGAAGAGGTTCATGAACCCTTCCTGATCATGGAAGGCTTTATCCACCGCACGCCCAGGGGGCGTGAAGCCACGCCCAAGGCCTACAAGCACATGGGGATAGTGCCTCCGGGCCGGCAGGATGTCCTCTTCTAATCCAGCGTAAACAGGCTGTTTACCCCGCTTTTCATTTCTGGATGGGCATCCAGTTGGGCTGCACGCACCAGGGTGAACAGATCCCCGGTCTGGCGGTATTCCAGCAGGGTCTCCATCTGCACGGCAGGACCATACTGTTCGCCGATCCACCATGCCAGAACCGGGAGAACCGGAAATTGCCGCGGTGCCGGATGCACACCGAACAAAGGGCGCACATATTCCCGGGAACAGAGGGCATAGACCCATTCTGCATGTCCTTCCTTCGCAGCAGGAGGAACAAAACGTCCGGACAGGGATGCAAGAGCCGCCCGGTAGATATCCTGGATGGGCGTCTCATCGGCGGAGAACAACGATTTCCGGTAGGCTGACGCTTCATCCAGATTCAATTGCGGAAGCGCAAATGCTTGCAGGAGGATGTCCACCAGGGGGTCTCGTATGCCCGGCTCCCATTCCCGCAACTGACGGAGCAGGGGGCGCAGTTGGTCAAAGGATACCTGACGGATCAACAGTTGGAAGACCTGGGACTGCAGGGCAGGGTCGGTCAGATGATCAGTCATCAGGTCAAGCCATCGATCCGCCTCTCCGGCCGATTGGCAGAGGATGATCTGGGCCCAGGTATGGGCTTCTTCAAAAGCACTCAGCCACAGGGACTCGTTCAGCGACTGGGAGAGTACCCGGATCAATTGCCCCCGGATCTCAGCAGCGGATTCGCGGGTGAGCAAATCTCGATACCAGGCATGGACAAACAGGCGATTCGCCAGTTCTGCCTGCTCACTGACGACCGGTGCGGCAGCCAATAGGGTATTGACAAATGCGCTTGTCTGTTCTGCAGATTGGAGGCTGAATCTCGGGGCCATATCTGCGATTCGGCTCGGGGAAATGCCCAGATCCAGGAAAAAAGGAAGATCAGCCTGGACATCCAGGTCCCGGAAGGGCAGGGTGGTGGCCCGGGTCGGATCATCCCAACGCCGGATAGCGGCTTGCCACCAGAGTGGGTCAGTCGGTGGAACACCGGACTGACGCAGCAGGAAGGCGACCTGGATCGGGGAAAGTAAAACACCCTGTTTGAATTCCAGGAAGAAGTCGGCCCGGATCATCCGCAGCATACCTGGCCAGGACCTGTTCCCCCTGTCCCATTTGTCCTGCCACCACTCCAGGGGATGGCCGAGGTCGTACAGCCCTGTCACGTATTCCAGGAGGTTGCGGAAGGATTCTTCGGGGGATGGATGGGTCGGGCTGGCAGTTGAAGCCCAGAGCGGCCAGACCCGAAGTATCTCGCCGGTTTGAACCTCACGGGGATGCAATCTGAAATACTGGATGATCCGGGTTTGCGCCGGAGGGGCATGTGCCTGATCCAACAGTTCCCGCCAGCTGGCTTCCGGGATCGATTCGGGAGGAGGCAGCTGAAAAATATCCTCGGGCTGCAGTTGTCCCGGCTGGCTGAGAAACCGGGCCATGGTCTGCTGCTTTTGCATGGACCGTATGGCGTTTCGGCTGTCTTCATCCCGGCTGTGGATCAGCCATGAATTGGCGTCCGCCTCGGACCAGTCCTGCTTGAGCCGCTCCATGTACCGGGAGGCCGCATCCCCTCTTTCCGGGCCGAGGAATATGCCTGCCGTGCGGAGATAGGATTCGCGGATATGACCGGATCCCTCCGGAAGGGGTAGCTGGCGATAGAGTTCATCCACGATCCGGGAGATGGACTGCTCCGCTTCAGGAAAAGCAACCCATTCCAGGGCCAGGGCTTCCCAAGCGGCTATCTGTTCAGGAATGCTCCATTGCATGAGGCTGTCTTCCAGTTGGATGCGCTCAGAAAGGGGGAGATTTTGCTTGAGTGATCGGGCCGCGGCCTTCAAATGATCTGGTAAGCGGAGTGGTTCTTCCCGGTCTCTGATCACCGACCGGAAGGTCGAGGTGATCTCCGGAAACGGTAGACTGGCCGGCGGGAGAATGGGGTTCCACTGGGTCAGCAGCTGGCGAAACGAGCCACTGTGCTGCCGGACGATCGCGGGATCGGCATCGATGATCTGTTGGTAGAATGTGAGGGCAATATCCGGGTCAGATGAGGCGAGATACCGAAACCAGGATTCCACCAGAATGCGGTGGTCCTCCATGTCGGGATAATAGTAGAACCGCTGTTCCTGTTCGCTCCACATCCATTCCGAAGACGCAGTGTAAAAATGGAGGAGCCATGCCTGGAGATCTGCGGCAAGAATATCCAGTCCGGTCAGATGTCGCAGGAGGACGATATAGTCCACCTCATGAGGGGTGATCCCTTGCAAGTGAAGGCGATAGGCGTGGGCGGCCAGATAGTAAAGCGCCCTGGGATGCTGGCATTTCAGGAGATCATAGATGGGTGCCCAGGGTGGCATATGGTACACCGAGCTCAGCGAGAGGACCCGGCCGTAATAGTCCACCTGTTCGTCATAGACGAATGGATGAACGGACAGGTGTCGTTGATAGATATGAGACCTGAGCTGGTCCAGCGGCAGGGGTAATTGCCGGGTCAGCTGGTTCGATCGTGACGGATTGGAAAACAGGATGCGGTCCTTCCAGGTCTGGATGGTTTGCGTCGGGATACTTGATTTCGGGGCGATCTGGTGGATGCGGGAAAATGTCTTCTGGCCGGGATCCCATCGACTGAGGATATCGAACAGGACCTCCAGGCTATCCGGTGGAGGGGAGGAATAATCGAGCAGGCGATGGATACGGGCACATTCGATGGGCGGGCAATAGGTCAGCCACTGACGGTAGGCTCCCGGATCCAAGCCGGTAGATATACCCATTGACGAGGCGGTATCTGGAGAGCACGGTGTTTCGGCGGGGCAGAGGGTAGGCGGTGGAAAGGAGCTGTCGGACGGGGTATAGAGGAAGGCGCCGGCTTCGGGCCGAAAATCCAGTGCAGATCGATCCCGGTACCAGACGTCCAGATCATGGTTCGGATCGCCCAGAAAGGGGTTGGGCAGGATGTAATCCTGGCAAAGTTCAGCCCATTCCCTGCTTTTATTGGTGGTGGCCAGGAGATCATGCAAGGCCTTTGAAGAACCCGTTTTGACCGACTGCAACGGGTCAGGTCCACCGGCTTGTCCCGTGGAGATCTGAGGTACGCCGACCAGCACCAGTATAAATAAGGATATGAGCAGGTTTTGAATCATGGGTAATCAGCTCAAAGTTAGCTCTTAACGCATGAAATGGATGGGCTATATCTGAGAATTCCCCAAAGGCCGGAAATGGCGGTTTTATTAGGGTTTGGTGATATCCACGGTGGGGACTCGACTGGTTTGAGGGCCGGATGTACCGGAATTCGGCCTGGTCTTGTCAAAATCCGGTCATTCCAGCCACTTTCTCTTTGATTTTCATTGGCAATTCATGTATTTTCGCACATTATCTGCAGATCTATTCAATACTAACTAACCTTATGATGCGAGTGAATTCTACCCTGGGCAGAATGGGCATGGCTATGCTCTTTTTTGCTCTTTTGGCTTTCAGTGGGCCTATTCAGATCCATGCACAAGCCACTTTTCAGGGATCAACAATTGATCTCGAGGCACAGGCAGTCCTTCCTGAAGTGGCCACCTACCAGGTCTTTCAGTTGGATCTTGATGCGATTCATGCGTATGTCCAGACACAGACTGGAAGAGTCGATATGACCCTTCAACTGGGGAATATGACATTGCCTATGTCCTTGTTCCCCAATCCGGTCCGGAAAGCGAACTACAAGATGTTCCTGTCGACATCCACCGGGGTGCAGCAATTGCCCTCCAGGCCGAACACCACCTATGCAGGTGAACTGCAAACGGTACAGGGTGGCGAGATCCGCTTGTTGATCGACAAGGGAATGATCGGTGGAGCTTTTGCACATGGAGGCAAGGAATACATGGTAGAACCCCTGTGGTACTATCTGCCGGATGCAGACCACGATCTGATCGTGGTGTATGAAGCCTCTATCTCAGAGTCTGTTCAGGAGATGATGTGTGGAACGGACCTCGCCCAGCATCAGTCGGACGACCACGGTAAGGTGGGTCATGATCCGGACCATGATATGGCCGGTGTTGCAGGTTCCGCATGCAAGCAAGTTGAATATGGTGCAGCCTGCGACTATCTGTTTTATGATGAATATGGAGGTGCAGCTGGTGCACAAAACCGGATCGATCTGATCATGAACCTGGTAGAAGGTCAGTACAATAACGGCCAGCTCCAGCATACTTACGAATTTGATATTGTCGAATACTGGTTCTCGGATTGCCCCAGTTGCGACCCATGGTCCGGAAGTAACGACGCGGGTACCCTGTTGAGCAGCTTCAGGAGCTGGGGAAACAGTGGCGGATTCACCGAGGATAATGATGTCGCCGGTCTGTGGACAGATCGCGATTTCAATGGAGGAACTATTGGTATCGCCTATCTCAGTGGTGTCTGTAACAGTTTCGGGTATCACTGCCTTCAGGATTGGACATCCAATACCAGTCTCATGCGGGTAATGGTTTCCCACGAATTCGGACATAACTTTTCCTGTGACCATGATGCCGCCGGATCCAATACCATCATGGCTCCTTCCGTAAACAATACCACGACGTGGTCGAACAACTCTATCAGCGACATTAACAGTTATACCAATGGCGGTAGTGGCTGGTGTATGTCCAGTTGTGTGCCTAATGCGCCACCTCAGGGCCAGTTCACGGCAGATGAGGTAGAAGGATGTGCGCCACTGACGGTGAATTTCACCGATCAAAGTGTGAACAGCCCGGATTCATGGTTCTGGTCATTCCCGGGAGGAACGCCCTCATTTTCGACAGATCAGAACCCGACAGTCACCTATGCCACCAAGGGGCTATTCTCGGTGACCCTGGAGGTTTCCAATGCAGCTGGATCAGATGAGATCGTCAAAGTGGACTATATCAATGTCCTGGATGTTCCGGTCCCCTATTTTGAATATATCACGGATGAAGACTTTGTCACCTTTATCAACCTGTCAGACGGCGGGATCACCTACTATTGGGAATTCGGCGACGGTAACTTCAGCTTTGAAGAAAACCCGGTCCACACCTATGAGGAGGATGGCGTCTATGAGGTCATTCTGTCAGTGACTAACCAGTGTGGTACGACGATGTACTCCGAGTTTATTACCATCGTGACACCTCCGATTCCGGAGTTCTCTGCAGATGAGACCATTGGATGCGCACCACTGACAGTGAACTTCCTCGATCAGTCCACGCCGAATACAACCTCCTGGAGTTGGCTGTTCCCCGGTGGAACACCGGCTGCATCTACAGACCAAAACCCTACGGTGGTCTATCAGAACAAGGGGAAATATCCGGTGACCCTGACCGTGACGAATGCTGCAGGCAGCAATATGATCACGCTCAATGATTATATCGTGGTGAACGACATTCCTACCGGCACATTCTCGACGGAACTGATCTTGCCGGATACGGTCAAGTTTACCAATCAAACCACGGATTGGGATACCCTGAGCTGGAACTTCGGTGACGGGTCAGGTAGCTCAGAGGAAAATCCTGTGCATGTCTATATGGATGAAGGGGATTATCTGGTGACATTGACCGTGACGAATGGTTGCGGCGATTTTGAGATCGAACAGATCGTGACCATTACCGCCCCGCCCACAGCGAATTTCTCTGCCAGCCCCTTGGTGGGTTGCACCCCGTTTGAGGTGAATTTCCTCGACAACAGCTCCGAGAATGTCACGGCCTATGCCTGGTCCTTCCCGGGTGGAGATCCTGCGACCTCATCAGATCCGGATCCGACAGTGATCTATAACGCCCCGGGCACGTATGACGTCACCCTGATCGTCTCGAATGCCGCCGGGTCGGATACCTTGATGTTCGTCGAATATATCGAGGCCAAAACGACACCGACAGCTGGATTTACGCAGACCGGAGAAGGCCTGGTCGCCTTTACCAATACGTCGCTGTACGGAACCACCTATTCATGGGACTTCGGTGATGGCATGATGAGTACCGAGGAGAATCCGGTTCACCAGTATCAGGCAGAAGGTGACTTCACAGTCGTGCTGACGGTGACCAACGAATGCGGTACAGATACCTATACCGAGGTTGTGACCGTCATCCTGCCACTAGCCGCCGGGTTCAGTGCGAGCACCACGAATGGATGTGCACCTGTGGCGATCACATTTACCAATTCCAGCTCACCGAATGCCACTGGTTGGTCCTGGTCTTTCCCGGGTGGAGAGCCTGCGACATCAACGGACAAGAATCCGGTCGTGACCTATAACAGTGCAGGAACCTACACCGTCACCCTGATCGTCTCCGGAGCGTCCGGTTTTGATACACTGGAGCTCACCAACTATCACGGTTGGACTGTCGCCCGAAGCGGCATATGCCAGCGTGAACAATAATGGCATGGTGGAATTCACCAGCAATTCCGCGAACGGTCAGACCTATACCTGGAATTTCGGTGACGGGACGACCAGTTCGGAGGAAAATCCCATCCACGAATTTGCTGAAGCAGGACTCTACCATGTGACTCTCCTGGTGGAAAATGCATGTGGCATCAGTACATCCTGCCAGCCCGTTCATGTCTTCTTTGACAAGGTGGCCAACTTCACCTCAGACATTCGGGAGGCCTGTGCTACCAGTATGATCGTGGACTTTGAGGACCTGTCCGGACAATTGCCGGATACCTGGGCCTGGTCGTTCGAAGGCGGGACACCTGCCACGTCAAGTGATCAGAATCCAAGTGTCACCTACACGTCTGCTGGAATTTATGATGTACAGCTCATCGCCAGTGGCGCCGGTTGGTCGGATACACTGATCCTGACGGATTACATCCGACTGTTCGATGCGATTCCAGATGCATCCTTCTCCTATGAGTCTGATCAACTGGATGTCGACTTCACGAATGCGACTGTGTTTGGTACCTGCTACGAATGGGAGTTCGAACCGGCGATCATCAGCCTGGATATCGATCCGGAACATAAGTTCTCTGCCTTTGGTAGCTACAATGTTCAACTGATCGCATCCAATGCATGTGGATCTGATACCGTGGTCCAGACCGTGACGGTGAACAATACTTCGATCGAACTTCCTGATTTCCTGACCGGGATCCAGGTGCTGCCCAATCCTTCCAGCGGACTGTTTGTCCTGGAGTTGACCGGCGAGCCAATTGGCATGATTCGCTATGATGTTCTGGACATCCTGGGTCAACAGGTACACGCAGGTACGTTTGATTTCTCTGCATCACCAGTGCGCCACTCCGTCAATCTGCCGGATGTGCCTTCCGGGCAATACTTCCTCCGTCTGTGGGATGGCGTTCGTCCGTATGCGGTGCGATTGCAGATCGCCCGATAACCGGCCTTGAAAATGACTTTATCAAAGGGGACAGATCCGCGATCTGTCCCCTTTTTAGTTCTTCCGGTGTACTGTTGAACCATATTAGGACCGTCCACCAGGCCATTTGCCTGAAGGGTGTAAACCCTGTATCTTTAGGGCACCCTGATCGGTTACGGGCATGTTGACCGATCACTGAGGTATCTCCTTTTGCACATGATCTTATCAATCCCAGGAACATGGCATCTACGGCAAGGGTTGATCGCCCTTGTATTGCTATTCGGCTTCTCCTTCGCCCAGGGGCAGGATTGTGAGTGCCTGAACTGCCCGCAATCACTTCCTCCTCCCGGTCCTGATTCCTGCCAGACCCTGGAATTTGTCCTCAATGTCAAAGGCGCTGAAAATGACGACCTGGCCCATCCCTTCCAGGGTGTATGCGGATTGAAGGTGCACTTCCAGCACAACTATGTCTGGTCCCTGTCCATGTGCCTGGTCAGCCCCGGAGGTGATACCATTGAGTTTATTGGTCCCAACCTGACCTCCGGATTTGCCAGTTCTGCCTTCAGCTCCTGGGATATCGCCTTTGTCCAATCCAGTATCCTTCCCAATCCCGACCCCGGGGCATTCCCCAAATGGACCAATAACCAGCTCTGGTCCGCATTCCAGTCCTATACCGGAACCTATCACCCCTATAAGGGAAAGCTGGAAGATTTTGATTCGGGGCCGGTCAATGGCCAATGGAAGATCCTGGTAAAAAATTGTACGGAATTGGAAAAGGGGACCTTTATCAACTTCTCCATTCTCTTTTGTGATGATTCCGGTATTGATTGCAGTTGCCAGGCATTTGCCGGCAATCTCAGCCAGAATCAAAGTCAAACCTACTGTCAGGGCGATCCGGATCTGGATCTCGATCTGGAGCCCATCTTTTTTGGACCTGAACCTGATACATCCCAATACGGGTATCTTCTCATTCTGTCCACTGGCGGAGTGATCCAGGATTACCTGTCTGATGTTGATCTGACCGGCTCGCCTCCCGGGCAATACGAGATCTGCGGAATGTCCTATGCAAAGAAAGACCTGGACAGCATCCCGTCTCCCAATGGCCTCCTGTCGGTCAATGACCTGAAAGAAGTGCTATTCAGCGAGGAACCACCTTTCTGCGGGGATATCACCAACAAGTGCCTCAGCATTCGCATTGCCGCCCCGCCGGCACCCGTCGTCATCGATACACTTCTTTGTTCCGGCCAGTGTTTTCCATTGGGTGATTCCCTCTATTGCAAAACAACCACAGTCACGGACACCTTCGTGACCAAAACCGGTTGTGATAGTATCGTGACCCTCCATTTGACGATCCCACCCGTCGGAGTGGTGCAGGTGACGGACACGATTTGCTCCGGCGACTTCTTTATTGTCGGTAATAATTTTTATAGCAAAACCGGGCTCTACCAGGATACCCTGACCAGTCCGTTTACCGGGTGTGACAGTATCGTTCACCTGAATCTGTATGTGGTCAAACTCGATGCAAAAGCCGTCGTCCAGGGTGTGCTGGGCTGCACCATGCCGACAGTTGGGATCAGTGGGATCAGTTCGACCTATAATATGTCGAACCCGAAGATCCAGTGGATACCCGGCCCGGGCGGGAATGTGGTGGCGGGGCAGCAGACCCTCTTTGCCCTGGTCAACCAGCCCGGAAGCTATACACTCGAACTGAGCACTCTTCTGGCCAATGGAAAGTCCTGTTCGGATTCGGTCCAGGTGAATGTCCAGAAAGACCCGAAAGTGCCGGACCTGGCCGGCCCCGCCGTGATCTCCTATTGTGCCGGGAGCACAGTCAACCTGAACCAGAAAGGGTTTTCCGACCTCAACGCATTGGGCGGGCAGATCACCTTCCATCATGGACATCCCCTGAATATGACCACCCAGATCGGTCCGGTCGTAGATCCCTCCACGGTCGATACGGTGATCGTATTCTATCAGGTCGGAGATTGCAGGGACACCCTGCAATTCACTTGGATGGAAGTCCCGGCACCAGTGGCGACCATCAAGACATCAGTCAATATCTGTAATTCAGATGGCGGCGGAGCCTTCAATACTTTGATCAATTTTGATACCCTGATCCTCTCCGCAAACGTGGTCGGGTCCTGGTCCAATACGGATGCTGCCCCGGTGGGCGGAGTATTCCCCATCCTTGATTTTAACGGTGTACCAGGACCGGCATCCTATACCTTCACCTGGACCTCCATAAATGCCACACCGCCCTGTACCAATATTACCCGTACCATCGAGATCTTTGTGGAGAATTGCGCCTGCCCCTCTGTGGCGACCCTGCCTCCCGGACCGTTCTGTACCACCGATACTGACATAGACCTGAACGATTATATCCTGACGGCAGAATCGGGGATATGGACGCTGCCCCTGGGCCCGCCAGGCAGTAACCCGGCAGTCGTCCAGATGGACGTCGGCCGTGTGTGAGGCGCGGATGCCGTGCTTTTTGACCTGGTCACCCTGCTCGCAGCCGGGGGTACCCGGAGGGATGACGAAGGCGGCATGGCCGCGCGAGCCGAGCTCGCGGTCAACCGATGCGATCACGACATGGACGTCGGCCAGGCCGCCGTTGGTCGCCCAGGCCTTCTGGCCGTTGATCACCCATTCGTCACTGGCCTCGTCGTACTTGGCAGTGGTCCGGACGGCGGAGACATCCGAGCCGGCGTCGG
>JAUIEA010000100.1 GCA_030429045.1 Bacteroidia bacterium
TCTGGGTTGACAGATCAACCGGCCGCGATCGACCCCACATTCCCATGTTTCTGACTGGAAATAGGGCCCGTGATCCACAGCTGTGAGGCTGTTGAGAGCCATGATCTGGTCGCGGTTGAACCCTTTTGGATGAAGCCACCGGTACAAGGCATAGGAAGACCATGGGATGGACTCCAGGACCTTCAGGTCGATGTTCCATGACTGGCCAATGACCTGTACAGCGTGTGCCGCCAGCTGCTCCACTGCAGCATTTGCAGCGGCCATCGCTGTGGCAGCATCCTGACTTTGCACATGAGCTAGTGCATGCAGGGCCGGCTGCACCTCAAGCAGGGTGGGCAGGACCTGGTGCCGGATCCGATTTCGCAGGTAGACATCCGAATCATTGGATGTATCTGAGCGATAGGGCAGCTGTTCTGTTTTCAGGTATTCCAGGATAGTCGTCCGGGAAAAGGGCAGGAGGGGGCGCCGATAGATGTCACGTTGGAAGGGAATGCCCGCCCATCCGGCCAGCCCCGTTCCCCTCAGCCAGTGGAGAAGGATGGTTTCGATCTGGTCATCCGCCTGATGGCCGGTCAGGAGGCAGCTGCCCTTTCCCCTCGACACCAGGTCTGCCCACCAGGTATACCGGACAGTTCGGGCAGCCATCTGTAAGGAGCTTTCCTTTTGGGTTTGTAAGGCTTCCGGTGAAGAATGAAGGACAAAAACCGGGACCTCCCATTGATCAGCCAGCCGGCGTACCAATGCTTCGTCCGCATCAGAATCAGCCCCCCTCAAATGATAATTGACATGGGCCAATCCGGAAAGCTGACCGCTCCGATAGGCCAAATGGGCGCAGGCCACTGAATCCGGCCCACCGCTTATCCCTACCAGTAGTGGTGCATTCGGCTCCCACAGGTGGTGGGATTCCACAGTGGCCAAAAAGGAATCAAGAGTCAGTTTGGATGTACTGCTCATAGGGTGTCACAGGCGATCATGATACGAGCTGAATGAAAATACGAGAGGTGTTCTGTGCCGAAAATAGTGAAGTCCGGGGAATGAAGAGATGGGACGGGAAAACCGAAGGTCGGGCGGCCTTGTGGCCTTGTCGTTAACGGAAGATGCGCTGCTCGTTCAACCACCGCTGGTAGGTACGGGCATTTTCATTATGCGCGGCAAGTGTGCGGGCAAATGCATGTCGGCCGGATCGGTCGGCCTTTGCACAGAAATAGATATACCCGTGTTGCTCGGCCTGGAGGGTAGCCTGTATAGTACCGGGTTCAGGCATGCAGATGGGGCCGGGTGGTAGTCCGGGATACTTATAGGTATTATAGGGTGAGTCGATCTCCAGATCACTGAACAATACCCTTCCCGCCGAAAAATCACCCCGCGCAAAGACCACTGTAGGGTCTGCCTGTAAGGGAATTCCACGCGCCAGGCGATTGAGGTAAACACCTGCGATGGTAGCCTTCTCATCCCGGACCAGGGTTTCCTTTTCCACGATGGATGCGAGGATATAGATCTGGTTGGGTGTGTACCCTGCTTTGTTTGCCAGTTGCTGCCGTTCAGGTGTCCAGAACCGATCGTATTCTTTGACCATCCGTTCCAGTAGTTCGGATGCCGTGATGGTCCAGTACACCTCATAGGTATTAGGGAGGAAGAGGCACATGAGCGAGTCTTCGCCCGGACTGGCATCCGGGATGATTTCCCGGCTGTGGTGAAATGCTTCCAGGATCTCGAGTGAATCGGGCTCGATCTGCCGGCCGATCTTACCGGCCAGCTCGTCCAGTGTCCTTACGTTGTGGATGACCAGTTTGATCGGCGATTGGGCACCGGCTCTCAGCAGGCGAACCAGGGTCAGATTGTTCCAGCCATCTTCAAGAACATATTGTCCGGGACGAACGCGGGCACCGTACTTCAAATAGCGGGCACACGATGTAAAGGAAGCGGTGTCCTCCAGGATGTTCAGACTGTCCAGCTGATGGACCAGCGCCTGGAAAGACGTGCCTGTCCGGATAAACAGTTTCTCTTTCGGCTCGGAAAGCTGAACATTTGGGCTGAAAAAGACAGGCTGGACATATTGCGTATAGATCAACAGTCCACCCATCAGGAGCGCGACAAGCGCAAAGACTAGGATCAGGAACCACCGGCGCATGGAAGATCAATACTGTTCTTTGTCATTTGGGAAATCCCCGCTTCGAACATCCTTGATATAGTGACTGACCGCTCCGCTGATGCCCTCATACAGATCGAGGTATCGGCGTAGAAACCGCGGTTCGAAGTCTTTGGTAATCCCGATCATATCATGGGTGACCAGGACCTGCCCATCCACGCCGGCACCCGCTCCGATCCCGATGATCGGAATATCTACGTCTTCGGCAACTTTGGATGCGAGGTGTGCCGGGATCTTTTCAAGGACCAGGCTGAAACAGCCAATGTCGGCAAGCAGCCTTGCGTCTTCACGTAATTTGGAAGCTTCTGCTTCCTCCTTGGCCCGAACGGCATAGGTGCCAAACTTATAGATGGATTGCGGGGTCAGCCCGAGATGCCCCATAACCGGTATGCCGGCCCGCAGGATCCGGTGAATGGCCTCTTCCACCTCACTGCCACCCTCCAGCTTGACCGCATGTGCGCCGGATTCTTTCATGATCCGGATGGCCGATTCCAGGGCCTTGCCGGGGTTGCTTTGGTAAGAACCAAATGGAAGATCTACAACGACCAGGGCCCTGCGTACTGCCCGTACCACAGACTGGGCATGGTAGATCATTTGATCCAGGGTGATGGGCAGAGTCGTTTCATGACCCGCCATGACGTTGGAAGCAGAATCACCCACCAACAGGATATCAATGCCGGCATCGTCCAGGATTCGGGCCATTGAAAAATCATAGGCTGTCAGCATGGCGATCTTTTCACCGGCATGCTTCATGGCCTGCAAGTTGTGGGTCGTTACGCGTTTGATCTCGGATTGAACGGACATGTTAGAAGTTTGGGGTTAACGAAGATAGCAATCCTTATCAAGGGGTATGTCGCCATTTAGGCAATTCCAGCCTTTTCACAATGCCTGCATTGATGTACCTTTGTCGTCATGAAGAGAATTGCCCTGGTTGCGCTGTTGGTCTCTGTCCTTGCCGGTATCGGTTGTGACAATGATCTGGATCTGGTCTCGGACTGGAAAGAGATTCCTGTGGTTTATGGATTTCTGTCTCGAAGTGATACTGCCCAATATATTCGTGTCGAAAAGGCATTTCTGGATCCGGAGACCAGTGCTTTTGTGATCGCTCAGAACCCCGACTCTCTGTATTTTGCTGATGCAGTGGTGGAGTTGGAAGACCTGACCACCGGGTCGCGGGTTGCCCTGACCCGGGTAGATGGCACACTGGAGGGGTATCCTCGTGCGCCAGGCGTATTTGCTACATCACCGAATTACCTGTACAAGATACGGACGGACGATGCCAAGATCTTTACGGATCGGGATTATCGCCTCCTGGTTTCCGATGCAACGGGTCGGTTGATCACCAGTGCCCAGACCAGGGTCGTTGGTGATTATACCTTCACTTTTTCCTCACCTCCGGATAAGATCACATTCCTGTACGATAACTCGGTCAACATCGGCTGGCGATCGAATGAGAACACCGCCCATTTCTATGATGTTGGTATGCGGATCCATATACAGGAAACCGAATCTGGTGGTCCCGGCCCGGTAGAGAAAGTACTGGAATGGCCCATTGAAAAGAATATTCTCCGAGGTACATCCAAGAATGTCAACACATTCGTGCCGGGTGTTTTATTCTACCAGTTCATGCGCAACAACCTGGAAGTAAAATCCAATGTATCCCGCAAGTTTCTCTACATCGAGATCCAGGTGGATGCTGGCGGGAAGGAAATCTATGACTTCCTGTCTGTCGGGAAGGCCAATTCCGGGATCACTGGAGCAGAATATGTCCCGTCCTTTTCGAATATCGATCATGGCTTTGGCCTGTTTTCGTCCCGGTATACGCTGGTGGGTAAAAACTTTACCCTCAGTGCCCAGTCTCTTGATTCACTGAAACAGGGGATCTATACCAAGGATCTGAACTTCTAAGTCTCCCGTACTTCTGTCGTTTTGTCAGTGTGCAGCAGATCCATCTGTCAGGATAGGCTGCTTTTCTGCCACTCTGGTCGGTTTTTATGCCTTGGCATATCGATTGAACAGGGGTAGGCAGACATAAATCTGAACATAATGGGAAAAATCATTGGTATAGACTTGGGAACGACCAACTCCTGTGTCGCCGTGATGGAAGGAAATGAGCCAGTTGTGATCGCCAATGAAGAAGGTCGGCGGACAACTCCTTCGGTAGTGGCATTCCTCGATAACGGTGAACGGAAGATTGGTGATCCTGCAAAACGTCAGGCGATCACGAATCCGACACGGACGATCGCTTCCATCAAACGTTTCATGGGGACTCGCTTTTCTGAAATTACCGGAGAAGCTGGCAAGATGCCCTACAAGGTGATCAAGGGAGACAATGACACGGTCAAAGTCTCTGTAGACGATCGCAATTATACAGCACAGGAGCTTTCAGCTATGATTCTTCAGAAGATGAAGAAGGTAGCCGAAGACTTTCTGGGTCAGCCCGTCACCGAAGCCGTGGTGACCGTACCGGCCTATTTTAATGACTCTCAACGCCAGGCTACCAAGGAGGCGGGTGAGATCGCAGGCCTGACCATCAAGCGCATCATCAATGAACCGACTGCAGCTGCCCTGGCCTATGGCCTGGATAAGAAGCACAAGGATATGACGATCGCGGTCTTCGACCTCGGTGGTGGAACCTTCGATATCTCTATCTTGGAATTGGGAGAAGGCGTATTTGAAGTCAAATCGACCAATGGAGATACACACCTGGGAGGTGACGATTTCGACCGGGTGATCATCGACCATCTGGCGGATACCTTCAAGGCCCAGGAGAATATCGATCTCCGAAAGGACCCGATGGCCCTTCAGCGTTTGAAGGATGCTGCGGAGAAAGCCAAAATCGAAATGTCTTCTTCTGTGGAGACAGAGATCAACCTGCCCTATATCACAGCCGTAGACGGCGTGCCCAAGCACCTGGTGCTGAAGCTCACCCGTGCCAAGTTTGAACAGCTGGCCGATACCCTTGTCAAGCGGACGCTCGAGCCTTGTCAGAAGGCTTTGGATGATGCAGGACTGAGTAAGGATGAGATCGATGAGATCATCCTGGTAGGCGGGTCAACCCGGATTCCCCGAATCCAGCAGGCAGTCGAAGAATTCTTCGGCAAGAAGCCTAGCAAAGGGGTAAACCCGGATGAGGTTGTAGCTGTAGGTGCAGCGATCCAGGGAGGTGTTCTGAGCGGTGACGTTTCAGATGTACTGCTGCTGGATGTGACACCGCTTTCTCTGGGTATTGAGACGATGGGTGGAGTCTATGATGTGGTGATCGAATCCACGATCCCGACCAAGAAGTCCAAGACCTATTCGACTGCAGCCGACAATCAGCCTTCTGTGGAGATTCACATTCTGCAGGGGGAGCGTCCGATGGCGAAAGACAACCGAAGTGTGGGTCGATTTATTCTCGACGGTATTCCTCCCGCTCAACGGGGTACACCTCAGATCGAAGTCAGCTTCGACATCGATGCCAATGGTATCCTGAGTGTTTCTGCCCTGGATAAGGGAACGGGAAAGAGCCAGAACATCCGTATCGAAGCATCTACCGGACTCAGCAAAGAGGAGGTCGAGCGCATGAAGGCGGAGGCCCAGGCCAATGCCGATACCGACAAGGATGCCCGCGAACGCGCCGATAAAATGAATATGGCGGATACCCTGATCTTCCAGACCGACAAGCAATTGACCGAGTTTGGAGAGAAGATTCCTAAGGAAAAGCTGGACGCCATTCAGACTGCGCTGGATGCCTTGAAAGAGGCACACAAAATGCAGGATATCCCCAAGATGGACGAAGCGACCGAAAGCCTCAACCAGGCATGGCAGGCTGCCAGCCAGGATATCTACCAGGCACAACAGAATGCGGGAGGAGAACCCAACGGCAGCGATGCAGGAGCGGAGTCTTCTACCTCAACCGAAGATGTTACGGATGTCGAATACGAAGAAGTAGACGACCAGAAGTAATCTTGACGGAATACACGATCAGAAGGACGCCCGGCATAGTCGGGCGTTCTTTTTTGTAGTAGGCCAGGCATGGCGCAAGTCTAACGGGTGTTCGGTGCATGAGTTTAACCATCTTCTTCGTATTGGTTCCATGCCAGCATTTTAAAAAGGCCGTAATCAACAATGTCCTGATAATTCTTCCTGAATAGTCTGGACTCCAACCGAGAAGGATATGAGCTGTAATTAGGGTGTCTATATACTTCATACATACTTCATCCTTACTTCATAACTACTTGATCTATACGACATTCCTACCTGGTATATGGGTCATTCTTATGTCATATGACCCTTATCCCAGCGTTATCTACGGAGTAATACCACAGTTTCTCTACCCAGAAGCAGAGGATTGGTTGGATCAAATAGATGATGGCTATACCCAAATTGAAAAGCACTTTAAAGATCACCTGCACCATGGATGACCTGACGTTTTACCGTTCCCGTGCGGATGGGTACCTGGCCCGTCAGATCCATAGGCACGATCTGGAAAAAGTGAAGACGACCAAAAATTTTGCCAGAACCATGGTCAATGCGACGGAGTTCGGGCAGGTCGCCAAGGTGGCCTGCACAGAAGAAAAGACTAATAGGGCCTGGTTGCCAAGCCTGTCCAGATGGCCGGAGGGCAAGGACAGGCTCTGTTCTTCTTGGAGGTGCAATATTATATCCAGGAAGGGGAGAAAGCGTTCCCTCTGAATGAAGGATGGACCGGGCAAGTGGCAGGGGTGTGAGCCAGGATTGTTTGGACGAGTTGAATGGAGGGTTGTGAAGAATTGGTATACACAGATCATTCCTGTGCCCGAACTCTGTCATGAAGGGTTGAGAAGAACGACGTTCTCGCTTTTTCGGATGTGACCGAAAGTGGAATGCAATGACGTTCCAGATTGTTGATCGCGTCCCTGGTGTAGTCAATAATTTTAGGATCTGTGGTACGACAAAGGTTGGGATTGTCGTATGTGAAATAGACGACGGACTGAAATTCTGCCTGAACCAGGATCATATTATTGGTGTGGGTGGCTTCATTTTGGAAGAGCTGATAGGGGGCACCACTTGGTTTCCTGCCAGCAGCCACCCGGAGCTCGAGCATATCCAGGAGATCGTGGATGTCTTTATACAGCTGGGATCGAATCTTCGGGTCTTTGATATGTCCGGCACTTTCCAAATACTGGATTTGAGATAAGGTATTATCCAGGACGTTGGAATGCCAGATTTCAGAGCTGGGAAAATCATCGTATGCAGCGCGGACAGCATTGAAGTAGAATGCCTCTTCTGAAGAAACGGCGGTATGTTTGTCAAACAGCCGTCCACCACCCAATCGGGTCTCCCGATCCCAGGTGAAATACTTCCAGACAAAAAACTTGAATTTGGCCAGGAGTGGAAACTGAAGGACGTAGAAAAGGAGGATTTCGGAAGTGACATAACGGATCAATACCGATTTTTCACCACCCAGGAGTTGAAGCTGGGCGAGTAGGGGTGACAAGAACTCGATCGAGTTGCTCGGTTGCCTGGTCAGGCTTGTGAGGGATACTGAAATATCTGTATCCGAAACCTCTCTTGAAATCAGTGGATAGTCCACATCAAAGGCCAGAATGAGATCTCTCATCTCATCCACATTGAGTCGGGTTTTCCCATTGATCCGGTTGTAGACGGCAGAGCGATTCAATTTGAGTAAAGCACCGATCTGGCCGGCCAGATCTACACCATGAGAGGCATTCTGTTTGAGGCTTTTGAAAAAGGAAATCTGAAGATCCTGATCCATGGTATTCGATTGAAAAAGTAAAAATGGGCAACGGGTCAAAACGACAAACTCCACATAGAGTGGATTGTAAAATTTTGAAAACCCCACCAATCGTGTAAATATAACAAAAAAGATGCCATGAAGTGCATGAGTCCATGATTTATGGACAAGAAAAAATATGTTAATACACGTATGGTGGACGGAAATGCCGTTTAATACCGCGATATTTAGATATCAGAATTAGACCTGGAGTTAACCAGGTTAATGATCAGAATCACATTCGTATGAAATACCTCACTATCCTCCTCATCGCCTCTCTCTCCCTGGCATCTTCCTGCCAGAAAGAAGACCCATTTCCACCTGAAGATTACCACAAGGATATCTTCCGTTGTAAGGTCAACGGAGTAGAATGGACCCCTCATTGTATCTCCGATCCCCTCTTTGGTTGCGATGCCGTGGATTGCCAGTATTACTGGAAGGATACGAAGACTTTTGAAATTAGCGCGGTCAATATTAGCAATGATAAAACTTTAAATAACTCAATTTCATTTGCTGGCTTCGGATATGAAGGGAATGAAAATCTAATACGTTCATTGAAAGAGAATTACAAAGACTGGAACAAACCTTCTGGTTGTCGATTTTATGATTTAGATACTACATCCACTCGAAGGTTGACCATCCTTGAAGTGGATACCATTAACTACCTGATAGAAGGCACATTTGAATTTACCGCCAATAATGAATGCTTCGATACTATGCGCATTACCGATGGATATTTTCATGTAAACTTTCGAGCATAATCTTCAAAATAAATAATCATGAATTACCTAACCATCCTCCTCATCGCCCTACTTTCCCTGGCATCCTCCTGCCAGAAAGAAGATATGCCACCCACAGACGGACACAAAAACATCTTTCACTGCAAGGTCAACGGAGTCGAATGGACTCCTCATTGTATCTCCGATCCACTCTTTGGTTGCGACGCCGTGGATTGTCAGTATTATTGGAAGGATACGAAATCTTTTGAGATAATAGCAATAAATCGAACCAATGATAATTCTACATATCAGACAATGGGATTTTCAAAGTATAAGTCATCCTTTGGGGATAATCCTATTCCATATCAGGTGAGGATTTATACTGACTGGAACAAGCCTGCTGGATGCAGATTCTTTGATCTAGATACAATGGCTTCAAGACGATTGTTCATTCTTGAGGTAGATACTGTCAAATATCTCATTAAAGGGTCCTTTGAATTTACGGCTATCAATGAATGTCAGGATACCGTGCAAATCACAGACGGCTATTTTCATGTGAACTATCGTGCTTAATCTTCAAAATAAATGATCATGAAATACCTCACCATCCTCCTCATCGCCCTTCTCTCCCTGGCATCTTCCTGCCAGAAAGAAGACCCATTTCCACCTGAAGATTATCACAAGGATATCTTCAGATTTGGTTGCGATGCCGTGGATTGCCAGTATTACTGGAAGGATACAAAGACCTTCGAAATTAGTGCTGTTAACAAATCATTTGATGGTAATGAAAATCAATCAATTGGGATCGCATCAGTCTTTGCCGCATTGGGTGATAATGAACTGGGATTGTCACTCCGTGAATACAAAGACTGGAACAAACCTGGAAATTGTGGATTCTATGATCTGGATACTACATCCACTCGAAGGTTGACCATACTAGAAGTGGATACCATCAACTACCTGATAGAAGGCACATTTGAATTTACCGCCATTGATCACTATGAAGATTGTAAAGACACGATCCATATCACCGATGGTTACTTCCATGTAAACTTTCGATTTTAGTAATCACCTGATTTTCAGACTATAAGACGACTATTTGTTATGGTCGTCATCTGGTTAGATCCAGATGACCAGCCATTCTCATGCATTTTCTAACCCATAAATTTCCCTTAAAATGAAAAATTTGTACCTGCTTTGCTTCATTATCTGGTTACTCCCGCTCACCTTATTCAGTCAAGAACCCCCTCCTGATGTCGAAGCTCAATTGATAGAAGCCATGAGTCAGATGGACTACAGTACTCTTCAGACGGGGATTCATATCGATCGAGTGCCACCATATTTTTCGGTCAACAGCTATGATGGCACCTGGCCTTCAGATAGTGTGCAAGTGAACTGGATGACTATGCGATTTCTCTATGGCATGTTGGATTATGCTCAGGTGGGGAATCCGGTATTACTACCATTGGACAGTATGATGAATCAGCATTGGGATGACCTGCAGGATCAGGATACCACAGTTATCGGTGGCTTGTGGATTGGCTATGACCGATTCAAGCCCTGGGCGGTGGATAGCAATCTCATCTGGTTTGACAGCACCCATTTTCATCGCGTATCCGGTGCAGCCACACCCTTTGAATATGGAGAAGTATTTGCGTTCAGCCCTTCCGATCCCATCCGATACGGTTTGATCCAGACCATCGTTCTAGATTCAACCTGGCTATTGACCAACCAGGCCTCCGGATGGCAGTCTCTCTTGTTGGATGCAGATGATGGATTGGGATGGAGAACGGTTACACCAGGGCAGGTCTTGACCATCACCTATCCTCATGAGGGATTAAAACAGTTTCAAGTCAGGATGATCCCCACCACAGGCGACACCCTGCTGTCTGCATCCTGGTGGGATATTCGCGACGAAGCACAACTCACCACGCCTGTTATACGTGGATTTAATAAAAATCCTGATGAGACATTATCGATACCGGAGGGTCAAGATCCAATCACCTGGAAGATATGGGTGAAGGAAAAAAACCATTGTGGAGAAGACTCCTGGAAGAAAATAGATGCCAGCCTCCCAGAAGGACTGACGGCCTATATTTTCTACAATCAAGAGTGTGAAACCCCTGCCTTGCGCAAACCACTGTTTCTGGTCAATGGCTTTGACCCGGCCAGGAGTCATGGTTGGGATTTTATTTTGGGCGATGATGGAATTTTAGAGAAACCGTATGGTGATCTAAGTCTTAAAAAGTTATCGGACCATCTGCACGATGAAAAGTATGATATCATCTATGTGTCCTTCAGTGATGCGACAGGAGATATCATTGCAAATGCCGCCTGGTTGCAGCAATTGATCGAGACTGTAAATGATATGAAGGCTGCTGCTGGAAGCAAGGAGAAAAACGTGGTGATCGGGGCCAGTATGGGAGGTCTGGTGAGCAAGTGGGCCCTATTGACCATGCAAAATGCCGGAATAGACCACGAAACTGAATTATTCATGACGGTGGATAGCCCATTAAGAGGAGCAAATATTCCGTTGGGCCTCCAGGCAATGTTGAAAGATCTGGGAAAAACCACGGTTTTTGGAAAATCTTTGAGAAGCCAGATTCCGACCTTGAGATTTAATCTGGAATCATTAGAAAGCAAGGGCGCACGACAGATGCTGTATTACAACTGGATGTCGGTAGGTTGTACCTATTGCAACGGGACAAATCTTGCTGATGAACATGATGCCTTTTTTCAGGAGTTTCAGTCCCTTGGATCACTGGACATCCCTCATATCGGCCTGACGAATGGCTCCCTCAATGGAGAAGGTAACAATATTGATCCATCGATAAATTTACTGGATGAGTTGCAAGCAGAAGACCTTTTGCAGAAAATGTTCAAAAGTTGCGACAAGCAACCAGTCCAGTTAGTAAATTTCTATATGGAGTTGAAGGTATGGGCGACACCGGGTTATTCTGGTTGGATCAATGCATGGGTAGGCAACAAGTCCGGAGTGGTCTTTACAAAACGTACACTTACGAAAGTACTAACATTCCTACCGTGGGTGTCCTGGTCTGTATATAAAGCCGATGCCATTACCAGCTGGGATAATGCCCCTGGAGGATTACGGAGTTTTAATTCAGAAGATGATAATGGAAATGAGCAGCAAGACTTTCCATGGAAGAGGAAATCCTTTTGCTTTATTCCCACTGTCAGTGCGCTGGATATTGCCGGGGCCGACCCATTCTACACCGGATACAATCTTCTGGATGTAGAAGGTAACGTAGAGGATGGTAAAACGACATTGCGATCCTATGTAGGCGCAGTTGAAGCATCTCCAGGACAATTTTGGGAAGAGCAGACCAACCAGGAGCATGTGAGTTTTGACCGTCGCACAGCCAATTTTACCAAGTCACTATTAAAGACCATTGGAATTCCAGCAGCAAACAACCCCTTGACAAATCGTATATTCAATTATGGCAAGGTCAACCCCTTTACGGTGAATCCGGAAGTGGCTACACCCTTGAACACACGAAATATTATCGACTATAATCTGTCGATTATTACGAATGGGCAATTGTGGATCAACCGGGATGACCATATCGGCTTCACGGACGTGACGACTAATCCGTTAAATCTGGGTGAAGAGGTCTATGACGTTCATGTGCGACCAGCCTTCTGCGATGGAGGTGCAGTAACTGTAGAGGTGATCGAGGGCGGTCAGATCAGAATCGGGCATGATGGCACGGGCAACCAAGGTCAACTCATTATGCATGAGAATACTTCCTTGCTAGTCAAAGGGTCAGGGGAAATTGTCCTTGAAAATGGATTTGATAATAACATCATCCTACAAGGTGGTCAGATGACTATCTATGGAGGAGGCGTTGTCGATGCCCGCTGGGGTAGTCGAATACTCGTCCAGTCAGGTAGTACACTCGCAGTTGAAGCTGGTGGCAAGCTATTTTTGAAGCAGTATTCCAGTCTGGAAGTAGAAGAAGGTGGCAAACTTGTCCTCGAACCCGGAGCGGAGATCTACCTGTGGGATGGTCAAAACCCCGAAGGAGAAGCGACTATCCACATTCATGATGGAGGCGAACTGGAATGGCAAG
This sequence comes from Bacteroidia bacterium, assembly GCA_030429045.1. Classification (GTDB taxonomy): domain Bacteria; phylum Bacteroidota; class Bacteroidia; order Chitinophagales; family Saprospiraceae; genus JAGNXB01. The sequence goes on from JAUIEA010000100.1 coordinate 12,718, forward strand.
GGGATATTCAGTTTGGTGGTAACGGATTTTTCCAGTTTGATGATGGCCACACATTTACTTTGCTCAGTGATTGGAATCTGTCTGGTATGGGCAAAGGGACACGAATGGTTCGATTGAACTATGGCGCAAACCTTAAGATTATAAATCAAAACATATATCTCAGTGATGGTGCTGTGGAGTTTGACAATTGGTCATCCATAGACCATTCCTATGGAGAAAACCGTTTGGAGGATATGACCTTTTACGGAGCCTACTACCAGTCCGGCTTCGGTATAAATGATAAGTATCCGACGAAGGTGTTCATCGACAATTGCCATTTCGACAATTTATCAAACGGATATAATGTGGCTGGTTTTCAGGGTGTGAACCCGGATTTCATCCTTCAAAATTCCTTGTTTGAAGATTGTGTCAATGGTCTGACGGCCAGCCCGGCCACATGGATCAGTATTGATCAAACGATATTTGATCATTGTATCACAGGTGCGTACTTCAAGGATGTAAAGTATGCATATCTGAATGACTGTAGTATCCTTGGAGATCCGGTAACAGCTGATATTGGAGTTTACCTGGAAGACACACCTGTTTTCCGCATGCATGGCGGAGTGATGGATGGGCTGGATGATGGCATCCAATCCCTAGGGATAGGTAATCAATCAAATATATTTCTTTATTCACAAGCGACAATAAGTAATTGTGACAGAGGAATCTATATCGAAAAGGGCGGCATCAATTCGAATGGTTTAGATTTCGGAATGGTTCTACTTGATTGTGCAAACTTGCTTAACAACAAGGAAGGTGTGATCGGTGAGGACATCCTCCTTCAAGTGGATGCAGTGAACAATGCTTCACATCACCCGAATCAGACCATCACACCCAATACTTTTGTCAACGGAGCCAATGCCTTTACGTATGATGATATTTTCCAGATCTGCTATGATGATCGGGATGCTGATAATGTATATGCCAGACAGAATGTTTGGGGTAATGGGGCACCAAGTGATCAATATGAT
>JAUIEA010000101.1 GCA_030429045.1 Bacteroidia bacterium
CCCTATGAGGAACAGAAATCCATGTCTTCCGAGCGGACCTTTCAACAGGATACCCTGGAGGTGAGTCGGGTCAGGGATATGTTGCGCGGGATGACCGAACGGCTGGCCTTCGATCTGCGGAAGGCCAATAAACTGACCAGCTGTGTCACCGTGAAGATCCGCTATGCCGACTTCAATACCTATACCATGCAGCGGCGCATCAGCTATACCGCTACCGATGGCCCCTTGCAGACGGCCACCCTGGCTCTCTTTGACCGGCTCTACCAACGCCGGCAACTCATCCGCCTCATCGGAGTGAAATTCAGTGGCCTGGTCCAGGGCCATTACCAGATCGACCTGTTCGAGGATACCCTCGAGGAAGTGCACCTGATGCAGGCCATGGATCGGATTCGCAACCGTTTTGGCAACCAGGCCGTGATGCGTGCCAGTGGGCTGGGGTAGTGGCTCGGACAGGCAGATCCGGACTGAAATGGACATCCAATACACCCGAAGGTGACCAAAAGAAAAGATCATCGGTATATTGGACCGGAAACCCGTTTGTCCACTTCAGGAGAAAGGCCGGTCACCGGACCTCCCCCTCGAGCCGGAGGCGATTCCAGTAACCTGGCCAGGCGATCCACCTGGATCTGAACAATAGCAGTGGAACGAACACCAGCGATCTCCTCCTTCCTTGCCCGTCGCCCCCTGGCGACGCTCTACAGAGCGCCGGGACGGATCAATATCATCGGGGAACATACCGACTACAACGAGGGATTTGTCCTGCCAGGCGCATCCCATCTTCACCTGCTCTTCGCCGTTGAACCGTCCATGAGCCAGGATCTGCGGGTCCAGGCAGGCCGGTACGAAGAAACAGCCAGCATCGATCTGGACGACCCGCCCATAAGGATGGATCACTGGTCGAGATATGTCGCGGCAGTGGTCCAGACCGCTCGGGCTCATCAGCTCCCCCTTTCCGGACTGGAGATCATCTTTGACGGCAACCTGCCCGCAGGAGCGGGCATGTCCTCTTCATCTGCCCTGACCTGTGGCCTCCTCTATATCCTGAACCATCAGCTGGGTTGGCAGTTGCCCCTGGAAAAGCTGATCAGCCTGGCTCAGGAGAGTGAACACCGGACCGGTGTGCGAGGGGGGATCATGGATCAGTTTGCCATCTTTTCAGCCCGGCGTCAGGAGGCCATTCTACTGGATTGCCGAAGTCTGGAAGCGCAGTTCGTCCCCATTTCCAAGGAGGGCCCCTTTTGGTATCTGGTGGATAGCGGCGTCCAGCACAACCTGGTACATTCGCCCTACAATCAACGACGGGAGGCCTGCGAACGAATGGTCGCCCTGGCCAGGACAAGAAACAGCAATGTGACCGCCCTTCGCGATCTGGACATGGACGCACTCCATCTGCTGCAGGAGGTGGCGGATCAGGAAGACTTCAGGATGGCCCGTCATGTGGTGACCGAAAACCAGCGCGTCGGGCAGATGGTCGAGGCGCTTACCCGATGTGATTGGGAGAGAGCAGGCCAGTTGCTTCTTCAAAGTCACCAAAGTCTGCGGGATGACTATCAGGTGTCCTGTGTGGAATTGGATTTCCTGGTCGATTCACTGATCACATTGCCGGGCGTGTTGGGAGCCCGATTGATGGGAGCCGGATTTGGTGGCAGTGTGCTTTGCCTGGCAGACCCCGACCGGGAGGAGGAGATCACCAACCGCATTCAACACATGTTTGCCGATCGGTTTGATCAATCCTGCAATGTATACAGGGTTGCCTTAGATGATGGAATTCAAATTGTTGATTTGCAGTAAAATAGATTGACATGAATAGACGAAATTTTGTACGTTCCACAGCGGTGATCGGGGCGGGGCTCAGCTTGCCCTTTTCCACAACCCTGGCGAGCGGCACGAAGGATGAATTGCGAATCGGTTTCATCGGTACGGGACTTCGTGGGCAGGGCCACCTGGATGCGATCGCCAAACGGGAGGACTGCCGCATCGTGGCCTATTGTGATGTGGATCCCCGGATGTTGGACCGAACAAAAGAACTGGTGTCCGCACACAACGGTCTTCGACCTGCCGTCTATACCGGTTCGGAAGAGGCATGGCGGGTGATGCTGGCCAAGGAGGATCTGGATGCGGTGATCATTTCGACTCCCTGGGAATGGCATGTCCCGATGGCGGTGGCTGCCCTGGAGCACAATCTCTATGTAGGAATGGAGGTCGGTGGGGCGTTCAGCGTTGAAGAATGCTGGGAACTGGTCCATGCCGAGGAAGGGAGCAGAGGTAAATTGTTCTTCCTTGAGAATGTCTGCTACCGTCGGGATGTCATGGCCGTCCTCCAAATGGTCCGGGCCGGTATATTCGGTGAACTGGTCCATTTCCAGGGAGGTTATCAGCATGACCTTCGCGCCGTCAAACTGAATGATGGGAAACAGCCGTACGGTGGAGGTGTAGAGTTTGGTGAAAAGGGTTTCTCAGAATCGAAATGGCGGACCCAGCATTCGGTCCGGCGCAATGGCGAGCTCTATCCGACCCATGGATTGGGCCCAGTGGCCATGATGGCCAATATCCATCGTGGAAACCGGATGACCCACCTGACCGCCATGTCCAGCTCGTCCAGGGGGTTACATGATTACATCGTCGGACATCCGAAAGGGGGCCCTGATCACCCGAATGCCCGGGTACGTTTTGCCCTCGGTGATGTGGTCACGACCATGATCCAGTGTCAGAATGGGGAGAGTATTCTTCTCCAGCACGACACCTCCCTTCCCAGGCCCTATTCTCTCGGATTCCGGGTTCAAGGAACAAAGGGACTTTGGATGGATGTGAATCAGTCCCTTCATGTGGAAGGGAGCAGTCCGGCACACCAATGGGAAGATGCGGCCCCCTGGTTGGCGAAATACGATCATCCGCTCTGGAAGAAATATGCCGACCTGGCTACGGGGGCAGGACATGGCGGCATGGACTGGTTTCTGATCAACAGTTTTGTGGAACACGCCAAACGCGGAGAACATCCGCCCATAGATGTCTATGATGCTGCCGCCTGGATGGTCATTACGCCCTTGAGTGAACGGTCCATCCAGCAGGGCTCAGCCCCGCAAAGTATTCCCGATTTCACCAATGGCCGGTGGGTCAATCGGATTCCATCCTTTGCCATTCAGGAAGATTATTAAATTTGATGACGACAACCCGTACAACATGATCAAGCCTACCTCTGGAATTCTGTTTTTTCTCGTCTTCTTTTGCCTTGGACAAGCCTCTGCACAAAGCGGAGAGTATTGCATCCAGGGTCGGTTTGCTGAAGCGCCCTATTTCACGGCAAATGAAATCGTAGAAGTCAAGGACGTCACCTATGGCGCAGCCATGCGCTGGCCTTCCAGTGTGGTGGACACCCTGAAGATGGATGTCTATATGCCCGATCCCGGCATTGACCCGCTGGCTGAACGCCCCTTTATCCTCTTGATCCATGGGGGTGCATTCTACGGGGGGCAAAGACAGGATATGCAATTTCTCTGTCAGGAATATGCACGCAGGGGCTATGTGGCGGCGACCATGAGCTATCGCCTGGGTTGGGAGTGTGATCCCAACTCCGGACTATTGATCTGCTTTTTCTGCGGTCCGCTGGCAGACAAGCTGAAGGTGGCGGCCTACCGATCCGTTCAGGACACCAGGGCGGCGCTGCGCTACATGGCCTTCCATGCGGGGGATTACGGGATCGACCCCGACAATTTTTTTGTTGGGGGGACCAGTGCCGGAAGCGTGGCAGCCATCCATGCTGCATTCCTGGATCAGGACCAGGCAGACCTGTTTTGCCCTGATTGTGTGACGGCGGTCGGTCAGTTGGACTCGAATGTGAATATGATACAGGCGCCCTATACCATCCAGGGCGTCGTCAATAACTGCGGTGCGGTGATGAATCTGGATATTTTCGAAGCAGGCTTGCCGATGCCCATGATCAGTTTTCACGACGATGGAGACTGTGTTGTCCCCTCCGGTTATGGGTATGCCCTGGGCTGTCTGAATTGCCAGGATTTTTTCCTGGCTCATGGCTCAAAGGAAATGAAAGCGAAGTCGGAGGATACCGGCAATTGTTTCGAAATGAATTTGCGACTGAACAGTTTGAACCACTGTTCCTATCCCAATGCGACCATCATCTCCCGCAGCAGCTGTTTCCTGAAGAGTATCCTGTGCGGGACCTGTGAAAGTGCCTCCAGCAATGATGTCAATAATACCGCATCCTGTATGGAATTGGGTGACCCAACAGCCGTCGTTGATCAGGAAGGAGGAAACCCCGGCATCCGTATCTACCCGAATCCGGCCAGGGGACAGGTCTGGATGGACTTGCACGGATTCACTTCCGATACAGCCGTACGAATGGAAGTGTTCAACAGCCTCGGTGTGCGCGTCATCCAGCAGCAATTGCTACCCGGTGGACATCACGATATCAGTGTCCATCATCTGATGCCGGGGCTATACACCGTATTTGCGGTTCAGGACAATTTGCTTGTCCCACCGCAGACCATGATCATTGAATGATCACTGTGGGCTGGCAGAGTGGGTGGATCACATTTCGCGCAGAAAGAAGAAATAGACAAGGGCCACCAGTACCAGCGTAATGATCACCAGGGTTGTCGTGAATTTTTTGAAATCGCGTTGATCCTTCGCCGCTATTCTTGCTTTTCGCTTTGACATAGTTCTATTGCTTTACTGGTTAAAAATAGCGGATTTCCACTCGGGAATACAAGGCAGGGCAAATAAAAATTCCCGGGGTTGGGCTATCGATCCAGATAGAAGTCGACAATCCGTGCATCTACGCGAATATCCTGCGGACGAATCGGTTGTCGAAGCGAAATGCCTTCCAGGGTCCGGCAGCGGGAAAGCGCCACATACAGCTGGCCGTGTTCAAACATCCCGCCACTCAGGTCCAGGATCACCTTATCGAAGGTCTGCCCCTGGCTCTTGTGAATCGTCACGGCCCAGGCCAGCCGCAAGGGCAATTGTTCAAATGTACCGACGATGTCCCGGGTCAGGGCACCATCCTGCCCGGCCGAAAACCCGTACCGGATGATTTCCCAGGTGATGGCATTGACCTTGAGTTCCTTCGGTTCCTGTCCCGGTCTGGGGATAGCGACCATCGCATGATTGTCGGCAATGGAGGTCACCGCTCCAATGGTTCCATTCACAAAAGCACCGTCAGGATCATTGCGAATAAACATGACCTGCGCCCCTTCCCGCAATCGCAGTAGCGCATCTGTCGGGTAGACACTGGCATTGAACTTCCCGGTAATCGTGGCATTGAAAATGCGTTCTGGTCCGGGGAGGGCCTCCAGATAGCCCAGATTGATCCGGTCTACTTTGTAATTACGGGCGGCCAGGATCAAGCTGAAGGACCCGGGTTCTGCACTGGGGTCTACGCGTTCGTTCAGTTCCAGGAGGGTATCCTCATCCGCTTCCTGGGTCCGGATATCCTCCAGCAGCCGCAGGAATCGCTTTTCCTGCTGCCGATATACTTCCTGAAGTTCGATCTTGTCCCAGTGAAAGGGGGCCTGCAAGCTCTTGGCAGAAAAAAAATAGGGCGAGTCATAGCCCCAGGAATGCAGGATGCCTGCCTCATCCCGGGTAACCACCGGCGGCAATTGAAAGAGATCTCCAAACATCACCAGCTGGACCCCACCAAACGGAAGAATGGAGGCGCGGTTGATGCGGAGGCACAGATCGATCCGATCCAGTAGATCGGCTCGAAGCATGGAAATCTCATCGATGACCAGGACTTCGATCCGCTGGTACAGTTTGGCATAGCGGCTTTTCTTGACCTCATGCGGGCCAAAGAGATGGGGTGGGAATCCGAAAAACGAATGGATGGTCTGACCGCCGGCCTGCAATGCCGCCACGCCGGTCGGGGCAACGACAACTGTTTTTTTGCGGGTAGAAGCGGCAAAAAGCCTGAGCAAGGTAGATTTGCCCGTACCCGCACGACCCGTGATGAAAAGATGGTCCCGGCTGTGTTCGAGTCGATCCAGAACCTCATGGAATACAGGACTGACCTGGAGGGGGGTAAATGTCATGTCAGAGAAGGATCATAACGGTCGAACCAGGTAAATCACCACCGGAAAATGATCACTGTACCCGGAGATATATTCATCGAAATCAAAGGTCCGGAACGGATAGCCCCGGTAGTGTCCCATGGGCTGGATCAGATAGGGTGGGTTGTAGATGGAGGCTTTGAAATAGAAATACCGGTCATCCGATTTGGACAACAGATTCTCGGACACCAGGATCTGATCAAAGAGGCTCCAGGCATCCCGATAGGCCAGGGTGCCGAGACCCTTTTTGTAGAAGGGCACCCAGGGATTGAAGAACTCACCCGGACGAACAGTTTCTTTTTTCTTTTTGCCTTTCAGGTGTTTGGTCACACTGGGATTGACAGGATCATCATTGAAGTCGCCCATGATGAGCACCCCGGCTCCCGGGTCGGATGAGCGCAGCGAATCGGCATAGTTCTGGTTGGCTTGAGCGGCCGCGTTTCGCATGGGGCGCGTGGCTTTTTCACCCCCCCGTCGTGAGGGCCAGTGGTTGACCAGCACATGGAGGGGTTGATCGCCCAGTTGACCATGGACATGCAGGATATCTCGGGTGATCACCTGGCCGCTGTCAGCATTGACCAAAGCCAGTCGGATCGTATCACTGCCCAGTAGTTGAAAGTACTTGGGTTGGTAGAGCAGGGCCACATCGATACCCCTGAAATCCGGCGAATCATAATGAACGATTTGATAGTTTCTGTCCCGGATCGCCTCTTCCCGAACAAAATCTTCCAGGACAGACCGGTTTTCGACCTCCGCCACGCCCAGGATGGCGGGCCCGTCCGGGGTGAGCTCGGTCCCGAGTTCACTGACCACCCGGGCCAGGTTTTTCAGCTTTTCCCGATACCGGGCAGGTGTCCATTGGCGGGTGCCGTCCGGAGTGAATTCTGTATCCCGAACATCCGGGGTATCCAGCGTGTCAAAGAGGTTTTCAAAATTGTAAAAGCCGATAGAGACGACCTGGTATTGTTGCGCTGAACTCCAGCTGGCACAGAGGAGGAACAGGAGGGTATAGATCTGCTTCATGGGGTAAAAGTACAATGATGCAAATGGTCATTCGTCACTTTTACATGTTTTGTTGCGGATGCGTTGGACGGGTTAAAGGCATGGAGTACCTTAGCTTCACTTTCCTATTACTATGGTCCGGACTACCCTTGTTTTCTTGCTCTTTGCCCTGTTCTCTATCCCTCTTCATGCGCAGATGATCACCGTCCAGGGACGAGTCGTGGATGAAGGGTCAGGCACAGTAATTTCGGATGCCGTCATCGCCATTGGAGACATGGCCTTTGGGACACAATCCGATGGCTCCTTCGACATTCGGATCAATCCGTCGATTGACCGTGAATTGACCATCAGTATGGAGGGGTATCAACCCCGGGTGGTCAACATTGACAAAGATGCTCCTGCGCTACTCCAGCTGGGTGATATCCGACTGTCCAGGGAATCTGCCCGGACACGATCGGATGAATTGATCCAGGATATTCCCGTCATTGAACTGACAGAATCCGATTTTGACGAAAATGCCGACGGTAACGTGTCCGGACTCCTCCAGGCATCCCGCGATCCCTTTATCAGTGCAGCGGCGTTCCAGTTTTCAGCAGCACGTTTCCGGATCCGGGGATATGAATCCCGATACACCACTGTGTTATTGAATGGCGTCAGTGCAAATGATCCGGGTAACGGCGACGTCTTCTGGAGTGAATGGGCAGGGTTGAACGATGTGATGCGTTCCCGGGAAAACCAGGTGGGCCTGGCCTTCCAGGGGGAGTCCATTGCCAATATCGGCGGGATCACCACCTTCGATACACGAGCCCATCGCCAGCGGAAACAGATACGGGCCGGCTATGCCACCTCAAATCGCACCTACCGGAACAGGGCAATGATCACCTATTCAACCGGGTGGTTGAAAAATGATTGGGCGCTTTCCGTTTCAGGGTCTCGTCGGTGGGGACAGGAAGGCTATATCCCCGGCACCCACTTTGATGGTTGGTCCTATTTCCTCTCCGTAGACAAGCGAGTGGCGAAAAACCATATACTCAACCTGACTGTCCTCGGTGCGCCGGTGAACCGAGGGAGATCCATCGCCAACACCAAGGAGCAGAATGAAATTGCCGGTTCGAATTATTACAATCCCTACTGGGGGAAACAGGAAGGTGAGGTACGCAACAGCCGGGTTGTTGACGCACATCAGCCCATTGCAATTTTGCGGTATGATTGGCAGATGGATCCGTCCAGCCATCTGATGGCATCCTTTTCCTGGCAGGATGGAAAGTACGGAAGCAGTGCCCTGGAATGGGCGGATGCCCGCGATCCCCGGCCGGAATATTATCGCCGGTGGCCCAGTAGTATCGAAGATCCGGAAGCGGCCGCCCTCGTTAAAGAAACCCTCATCAACAATGAAGAACTGCGACAGGTCGACTGGACCTATCTCTACAATACAAACTATAACAGTTCTGCATCCATTCAGGATGTCGATGGCATCCCCGGGAATACAGTGACTGGCCTTCGATCCAAGTACATGTTGCAAGAGTACCGCAGCGATGCTCGAACGTTACAGGGACGGGTCGTCTATATGAAGAGCCTGAACAACCGGCACCTCATCAGCGCAGGCCTACAGGGCCAGCAACTGGAAACGGATTATTTCAAGTCTGTGCTGGACCTCCTGGGCGGAGACTTCTGGCTGGATATTGACCGGTTTGCCGAATTTGACTTTCCGAATAATCCGGAGATCCTCCAGAATGACCTCGACCGGCCCAATCATGTCGTGCGGGAAGGAGACAAATTCGGCTATGATTACCAGATCCGGTCCCAGAACTATCAGGGATGGGTCCAGGCCAATTATTCAGGCAGTCGGGTGGATGGCTTCCTCGGCGCAGAGTTGGGGATGACCAGTTTTTATCGCCAGGGCAATACCCGCAACGGCAGATTTCCGGAAAACTCGCAGGGCAAGTCCGAGGTCCTCGATTTTCTCACCTGGACAGGTAAAGGTGGATTAACCTACAAGATCAATGGTCGTAACTATATCACGGGGGCGCTCTTTGCCGCCGCAAATGCTCCGGATTTTACGAATGCCTTTGTCTCCCCGCGGACCCGCGATCAGGTGGTGCCGGATATCCCCACTGAAAAGGTCTACAGTGGTGAGCTGACCTATCGACTCCAGGCCCCGAGTTTCAAATTCAGGGCGACCGGATACCTTACGGAGATCAGGGATCAGACCGACGTGATCACCTTTTTCAACGATCTGGAGAATACCTTTGGCAATTACATCCTCAGCGGCTTGAACCGACGTCATATCGGAACGGAGTGGGGCGCCGAGTGGAAGCTCACACCGGCAATAACGGTCAATGGAGCAGCAGCACTGGGCCAGTATTATTATACGGACCGGGCGCTGGCATCTGTCGTCCAGGACAATACCGGTGAGTATGTCTACCAGGACCGAACGGTTTACCTCAAGAACTTTCACATGGACGGTATGCCCCAGGAAGCCTTTTCTCTGGGAGTGACCTATAACAGCCGCAAATTCTGGTTTGCCAATATTCAGTTGAACTATTTCCGCAAGTCCTTCCTGGATTTTTCGCCTGACCGGCGCACGGCTGCAGCTGTCGATGGAGTGGAGCAGGGCTCTGAACAATGGCATGCTATCCTGGATCAGGAAGAGTTGCCCGCCGGGTTCATGCTGAATGTCTTTGGTGGGAAATCGTGGAAGGTGAAAAATACCTTCCTCTATCTCAACGTCGGTGTGAACAATGTCCTGAACAATACCGATTTCATTACGGGTGGCTTTGAACAGTTGCGCTTTGATGATGAATCTCGTGATGTCGGGCGGTTCCCCAATCGATATTTCTACGCCTTTGGTCTGAATTATTTCATCAACTTTAGTGTCCGCATTTAATCGCTTATGAAACGTCTTTTTTCCTACTTCCTCTTGGTTGGCCTGCTGATGCCTGTGGCCTGTGTGGATCTCGATTTTGATGAACCACCTCCCGGCGGCGAACCTGTCGATATTACGGCCAATGCCACTATTCAGGAGCTGAAATCCTGGTTCGTTCCAGGGGCGTTCACCGATATCACGGACGAATTGATCATTCGTGGAGTAGTGATCGCTGATGATGAATCGGGTAACTTTTACAAAACGATCGTCATCCAGGATGAAACGGCCGGGATTGAAGTCAAACTCAATTCCGTTGGCTTGTACAATGACTATCCGATCGGTCGGGAAGTCTTTATCCGATGCCGGGGTCTGGTGATCGGCGACTACAATGGCCTGATCCAACTCGGCGGGGGCACTTATGATGACAAAGGGCAGACGCGTCTCTCGGGGATCGAAGAAGCCCTGCTGAACGACTATCTGGTTGCCGGAAAACGCGACCAGTTTGTCACCCCGAAAGCCAAATCGATCAAGGATATCAATACCAATGACCTGAGTACCTTGATCCAGCTGACCGATGTCCAGTTCATTCAGTCAGATGCAGGTGAAACCTATGCAGATGCAGTGACCCAGTTTTCATTGAATCGTCAGGTGGAAGACTGTTCCGGTAACAAGATCCTGCTCAGGACAAGTGGATATGCAGACTTCGCCGGTGAGCTGACACCTTCTGGAAAGGGTACTCTTGTCGCTTTGGTCGGTGTATTCGGTGCTGACCTCCAGCTGTTCATCCGTAACCCGGGTGATGTAGACATGACTGATGGACGTTGCGGCCAGGGTGGGGTGACACCCAATGGCACGATTGCCGATCTGAAGGCTCTCTATCAAAGCGGGTCCTTCACGACGATTACCCAAGATCTTATCGTCAGTGGAATTGTGACAATGGATGATCGATCAGGCAACTATTACAAGACCATTGTGATCCAGGATGCCACCGGAGGGGTCGAAATCAAAATCAATGACTTTGATCTGTTCAATTCATTTCCTGTCGGTCGTGAAGTATTTTTGAAATGCAAGGACCTGGTGATTGCGGATTATTTTGGGCTGATCCAGGTCGGCGGGGGGACCTATTTGGACCAGGGTGAAGTTCGATTGGCCGGAATAGAGCCTGCCAGTGTGAGCAACCATGTGATCGCTGGCCAATCCGGGCAAACTGTGACTCCATTGGTGAAAACCATCGATCAACTGACAATGGCTGATGTCAGTAAGTTGATCCGCCTCCAGGGAGTACAATTCACTGATGCCGATGCCGGAAAAACCTATGCCGATGCTGCAGGAAAAAAGGCTGTCAACCTCAACCTGGAAGATTGTGATGACAATAAACTGCTCCTTCGGACAAGTGGATATGCAGATTTTGCCGGACAGAATACGCCCAATGGCAATGGAACTATAACCGCTGTCCTGGCTGTATACAATGGAGACTTTCAACTGTTTATTCGCAATAGCCAGGATGTGTCCATGGCAGGCATGCGCTGCGACGGTGGTGGGCCGAGCGGCGGGGATGTCGATGAAGACTTTGAAACGGTGGGCAACAATGCAGACGTTACCCTTTCCGGATGGCTGAATGTCGCGACAAAAGGGACAAGGGTTTGGCGAGGCAAGGCCTTCAGCGGGAATACCTACGTCCAGGCCACTGCGTATAATGATACCGAGCCGGAAATGGAGACCTGGTTGATCACGCCTGCAATAGATCTGTCAGTTGCTAAGAAACTGTCCTTCCTGAGTTCCGTAGCCTTCTGGGTTCACGATGGTGGTGCTGTCTTGATTTCAACGGATTTTAACGGCACCAATATTGGTGGAGCCAACTGGACGTCTCTGGCGGCTCAATTGCCGACGTCGTCAACAACCAATTACGATTGGGTGAATTCCGGTGAGGTTGATCTGTCCACATTTAGTGGGACTGGATATATTGCCTTCCGCTACAACGGAAGTGGCCCTGGTGGACAAACGACAACCTTTATTCTAGATAATGTCTTGGTCCAGGATAAATAGGATGCCAGAACAACTACGAACCCTTTCCAGAAGGCCAGCATTCGTGCTGGCTTTTCTGGCTTATAGTCTGCTATCCTTCGGCCAAACACCCATTAATATTGCCCGGACGTATGCGGAAGGGACCTCTGTTACCATCTCCGGACGGGTGACCAATGGGCAGGAGCTGGGTACGATCCGATATGTCGAGGATGGCACTGGCGGTTTACCAGCTTTTCCCGGTGCCGGATCGGTGAACGGGTTTGCAAGCCAGGTTGCCCGGGGAGACAGCATCACAGTCACGGGTGTGCTGGATGATTTCAACGGATTATTGGAATTGAACCCGGTGACCGGGTTTGTCGTGCATGCCAAAGGGAATCCCCTCCCTGACCCGCCTTCCAGAAAGATCTCGGATATCCAGGAAAGCCTGGAAAGTACTCTGGCCCGGTTTGAGGCCGTCACCTTCCAGGAATCCGGCGACTTCAAGGGAAATACAACGTTAACTGTCGAGGATGCCAGCGGTGCAACAGCAGCTGTCTATATCCGGAATGGCCAGGACCTCGTCGGTCAACCCATCCCTACCGCCCCGGTAGATCTGGTGGGGATCATTTCGGCCTATTTCGGATTCCAGATCCTTCCACGCGACCTGCAGGATATCATCCCGGCCACGGACCTCTACTATACCCAGGATATCCGCCAGACCGATCTGGACGGCTCCTCCGTCAGCTTGCAGTGGCAAACTAATTTACCCGCAACTGCTCGGGTGATCTACGAAGATATCTTTGGCAACAGCCAGGAGGACACCATCATGACGAGCTCCAGTTTACAGTCTCATACGATCATCGGACTGGACCCTGCCACCTTTTACAGGGTAGAGGTGATGGCAGAACGACCCGGCACGATGATCAGCAGCCAGCAGCGATGGATGAGTACGGCCTCTCTCCTGCCGGGATCGATGGAAGTCTATTTCAATCGACCCGTCGACCAGACGTATGCGATGGGTGCAGAGCCGATCACCACCTCCGGTGATGATCTCCTGGATGCCTTGATCGAATTGATCCAGAACGCCACGACAACCATTGATCTGGCCATCTACAACGTCAACGAGGATGTCATTGTCAATGCCTTGAATATCGCTAAGAACAAAGGCATCCAGGTGCGTTATATTGCCGCCGAGGCCACCTCGAATTCCTCTCTGGAACCCCCGCCGGCGTTTCCCGTCCTGTATGGCAATGACTGGGCCTTGATGCACAACAAATTCGTCGTCATCGATGCCGCTATTCCGGGACAGGCAGCTGTCTTTACCGGATCCATGAACTTTACCACTTCACAGATCCTCAGCTATCCGAACAACATGGTGTTGATCCGGGACCACGCTCTGGCCAAAAACTATACCCGGGAATTCGAGGAGATGTGGGGGAGCCAGGGGCTGTTCCCCGAACCGGATTATGCCCGGTTTGGATCCGAAAAATGGGATAATACCCCACATCTGTTCAAGGTCAATGGTTCACTGGTGGAATCCTATTTCTCACCCAGTGATTTTACCAATCGGGAAATCCTGGAAGAACTTGAACAGGCGAAGACCTCTATCCGGTTTGCTCTTCTGACGTTTACCAAAGATGACCTGGCAGAGGCCA
>JAUIEA010000102.1 GCA_030429045.1 Bacteroidia bacterium
GCCAGGATGTCCGGACACGTCTGCGCATATCATCAACATCCACGCCCCGCCAACCTTGCAATTGCTTTCCCAGGATACGGTCTGCAACCAGCTGACCAATGGCCAGTGGCCCACGGCGGTAGACCTGGATACCTTCATCCTGGTCGGTTCTGTCGGGGGTGTTTGGGCCGATCTGGATGCTTCCGGGGCACAGGGCAGCTTTCCCCTCCTTGATTTTACAGGAGTGCCCCCCGGTACCTATCGCTTTGAGCATACCACCTCCGAGGCGCAGGTCCCCTGCCCGGAGGCTCAGGATGTGACCGAGATCGTGGTCTTGAACTGTACCTGCCCACCCGTACAGATCAGCACCCTGGACACCCTGTGCAATGATGGGGGAGATATCCCCCTTTCCGATTTTGAATTGAATGTCGCCCAGGGGATCTGGACGATCGAGTCGACACCTGCCGGTCTCACACCGGCACAGATCCTGTCTACCCAGTTGCAGGTTATGGGAGCAGATACGGGCCATTACACCCTGGTATACACCCTTGTTCCGGCCCCTCCGGGCAACTGTCCGCAGACGGATACCATGGACCTGGTCCTGTTGTCCCCGCCAACTGCGATGATCCCGGTGAAGGACACTGTTTGCAATCAGGCACTGAACGGGGCCTGGCCCACGACCCTGAACTTTCAGTCCCTGATCCTCACAGGCGATACAACTGGCAAATGGTCGGCATTGAATCCGGTGCCCGGTGCAAATGGCACTCTTCCCCTGCTTGACTTTACCGGCGCGACCCCTGGTGGGTACATCTTTATCTACGGGTTTGAGAATGTCCCTCCGCCCTGTAATGCCCAAAGCTATCCAACGGTGATTCAAGTCATCGACTGCGCCTGTCCAACCTTGGATGATGTCACCATCTGCAATGCCGATCCCGATCTGGATCTCAATACCCTGGTGCCGCCCGGCCTGACGGTCACCTGGGTGATGGTCTCTTCGCCCCCTGGCATGAATGCCGCGGTCCTGGCCGGATCTGACCTGACCACCAACCAGGCCACGGAAGGCATATACTACCTCAAGGCCTCCTGGACAAATGCCCCCGGAGATCCCTGCCCCAATACCGCCATTGTCGAGGTCCACCTGAAGGCCATGCCGCATGCCGATCTCCGGGAAAATGTCGTCGTCTGCAATGCTGCCGGACCCTTCGGAACGCCCCTGTTGTGGATGGACTCCCTCTTCCTGACACCGCCCTCTTCGGGAGTCTGGATGGATCTGGATAACTCCGGGGCTTCCGGCTCGTTTCCCGATCTGGATTTCAGTGGAGTCGTTCCTGGAACGTACCTCTTTGTATATGCAACCACAGGTTCCTCCGGAGTATGTCCCGAGGTGATGGATAGCATCTGGGTAGAAGTGGTCAGTTGCGCCTGCCCGCCGTTGGTCCTTTCAGGGCCCCTGGAATGGTGTACTGCAGCAGGAACCATCTCCCTGGGCGATTTCAAGACATTTGGAGATACCGGCACCTGGACCGTCCTGCAGGCTCCGCCGGGTGGATCACCGGCAGAGATCGTGGGGGACTCACTCCAGCTTTCCAATGGTGATCCCGGATCTTATCTGCTGGAGTTCAAACTGACCACACCGCCTCCGCCGGGGTGCCCGGATAGTGTCCTCCTGGCCCTTGAACTGGTGAGCCAGTTCTCCGCCGGCCAGTTTACCGAAACCCGCTCCTATTGCCCCGGAGAGCCGGTCTCAGAAGACCTTGCATCACTGGCAGCTGGAAGCCATCCGGGAGGGGCCTGGACGGTTTCAGGGACGAATCCGGAGGTGATCACCGGCCTTGACGGAAATTCGGGATTGTGGTCAGGGAATGCACCGGTCACCCCGGGTCAATACGGTATCCTGTACATCGTGGATGGCACCCCACCGTGTTTGCCAGATACGGCCATGCTGCAGATCACCATTCATGAACAGCCGGAGGCAGATGCCGGGCCGGACCAGGTATTGGGTTGTGACCAGAACCTCCTGATCCTGGGTGACCCCGGCTCTCCAGGGCATCCGGATTGGACCTATCTCTGGTCGCTTGGCCCCGATAGTGTCGGCAATGCAAAAACTTATCCGGTGGAGATCCCGGGTCTTTACGTATTCAGCGTTCGGAATGAGGTGACGGGCTGTGTCGGTCTGGACTCTGTCCTGGTGACCACCGGCGGTTCTGGACCTTCCGGTTTTTCGATCGATCTCTTGCAGCCTTCCTGCCAGGGATCGGACGGGCAACTTCACATTGCCGATGTCATCGGCGGTCAGGCCCCCTATGTCTACCAATTGAACCAGCAGGGTTTTGGGTCAAATTCGACATTCTCCTCCCTTGGCCCTGGTATATATACACTGACGGTCCAGGATGACCAGGGCTGTCAGGTGGATACCACCATCACGCTTCTGGAATCCGTTTCATTCGAGGTCGATCTCGGTCCGGATATCAGTGTGCCACCCGGCACGCAAATCGACCTGGAAGCCGTGCTGAGCGGCACCCCGGGTACGATCGTGAATGTGACCTGGCAACCCATGAATCTGGTCTGCCCGAGCTGTTTGACCCAGAGTCTGGAGATCACGGAGACCGTGTTGATCGAGGTTACGGTGGAGAACATGGATGGATGTATCGCATCGGATGAGCTGGTCGTCACCCTGTTTGATGGCATTACCCGGTTTTTCATTCCGACCGCCTTCAGTCCGAACGGAGATGGGATCAATGACGGCTTTACGATCTACGGGAACGAACTGGTCGATCGCATCATGGACCTGGCCATATTTGACCGCTGGGGAAATCTGATCTTTCAATCCGCCGATCTGGTACCAGGAGTGGTCGACCAGGGCTGGGATGGGACATATCGCGGCGATCCGATGGATCCCGGGATCTTTATTTACAAGGCGACCATACGGTTGACGACCGGACAGCAGCGTCTGATCAAAGGAGAGGTACAGCTCCTCAAGTAGGCAGGCAGGAGGATCAGGTCAGATCGACAATGCGGGCAATGGGTGCGACCCGTTGCAGCGCTTCAATACCGGCCTTCATCGTGGAAGAACTGGCATACATTTGACTGCTGCCGACAATTTGCCCATTGGAGGATTTTAGATTGAAATGCCATTTGCCATTACTGGCTTGCTTGGTTTCATAGCAGGAGGCGTCCTGGCAATTCTTGGTGACCGACGCCACACCGTTCTGTGCGCTGGACTTTGCTTCATATCCTTGAGATTGCAGGATAATCTGACCATTTCTAGATTTGAGCCGGAAATAATATTTACCGGATTTGTCACTCTGGAAGATCTCAAATTTCATGGGTAAAGGACACTTGATAGATGAAAAGTTCCTTCAAGATAAGTATTGTCCATTAATTATTTGCCTTTCAGCGGTTTTAGTGAATCCGGGCAATTGACGGGAGGGAATCTCCATCAGCGTCCATACCCCTCGATCTGACCGGAAGAGGAGGCCCGGGATCCATTGCTCCTGAGAATAACTGGTTGATGACCGGCACATCAACAGCCGGCTGGCAGCATCAGGCATGGATCTACCCGGATGTCTGCAACTGATGGCCGAATGGTTCGGATCTTCAGTAAAAGGTGATCTCGCTGGCCCCGAATCCATATTTGGGATGGTAGTCATTCCTGACCTGGTTCACTTCGGGGTAGTGGCCACAGCGCTCCGCGATAGCTTTTTTCAATTTTCCCTTGCCCAGTCCATGAATGATGAACACATGGGGGACACCCACCTGGAGGGCCTTCTTGAGAAAGCCCTCAAAAACCTGCATCTGCCTCTTGAAAATATCGGCGGGAGACACTTTTCCGGGCTCTGAAAACAGCCGTTCCGCATGGAGGTCCAGCTCGATCTCGAACGTCGCCCGCATGTGTGGCGTTGGAGTCGAACTGATATAGGCCCGGTCGGATGGACCGCCCGGTGATCGGCGAGTGTGTACGGGGATATGTTCCTTTTTACCGGCGGTTTCGGCAAGGGGAAACAACACCGCCGGAAAGGTGAAATAGGGGTTCGGAGCCATCTTGGAAAAAATGGACCGGGGGCGGGGACGAAGTGCGAAGGGTGGTCGTTCAAGGATCCCGTCGGTCCGCCGCCAGGAGGAATTGATCCTGATCTCGGGCTGATGGTGAAGCTGGTCCATCGAGAGCGCCACCAATTCGATCCACTCCCCCTGGTGCAAATCCCCGGAGGTCAAGACCTCCGGCTGAAGTGCTGAACGATAGGTACTTTCAAAGGTCAGCGGGTATGCACCATCATTGAGCAGGAACATGTACACCTTTCGCGCATCCATCAGCTCGGGATCTGCCGTTATGGCCAGAAGGACACCTGATCCGCGGGGAAGGACAGATCCCCGGTTTTCCGATGATCCTGGTTTGGTTTGCGGTGTTGGTTCAGGGACTGTGCGTTGTACAATGACGGGAGGCGGAGCTTTATGATCCAGATCATCCAGATGTACCGGGATCTCTTCCTCGTGATCATCAAGGATGATCATGGCCGTCTCTTGGTCCAGATAGCGGGCAAACACAGCCCATTGACGGGTGTGTATCAGATAAACGCGATCGCCGGATTGCCAGAACATGAGGAAAGATAAGACGTCATGCTGGAACAGCTGTACCGTATCTTTGTTGAACCGGACACATCAGGTCGCTGGATTGACCAGATGGATAGTGCGGGCTGGTCAAACGACCCGGACTTAACAGGACAGGAATATGGCAGAAAAGGAAACCAGGATATATCAGGTCAAGGAGATCTACTATACGCTCCAGGGGGAAGGGGCGCATGCCGGCCGGCCTGCAGTCTTTTGCCGGTTTACCGGTTGCAACCTCTGGTCGGGCCGGGAGGAGGATCGGGCCCAGGCAATTTGCACGTTTTGCGATACGGACTTCAGGGGAACGGATGGCCCCGGCGGAGGAAAATACAGCGCCGAGGACCTGGCGACCCGGATCCGGACGTACTGGCCCCCGGATGCTGGATCCCCACCCTTTGTGGTCTGTACCGGAGGTGAGCCCCTCCTCCAATTGGACGCAGATCTCATCCATGCCTTTCACCAGCATGGGATCATCATTGCGATCGAAACCAATGGGACCCTGGTGGTGCCCACTGGCATTGACTGGATCTGCGTCAGTCCGAAAGCCGGTTCGGAACTGGTCCAGCTGCAGGGTCACGAACTGAAATTGGTCTATCCACAACCCGGGGCCATGCCGGAATTATATATCGCCCTGAACTTTGATCACTTTTATCTCCAGCCCATGGATGGCCCGGACCAGGAGGAGAATATCCGGTTGGCTACTGCCTATTGCCTGGCCCATCCCCAATGGCATTTGAGCTTGCAGACCCATAAGTTGATCGGTATCCCCTGATCGATCAATCCATCGAGGGGATCTCTTTGTCGATGCTGTACCGGTCGACATAGGATCGATAAAGCGGGTGGGCGTTCAGAGCGGAGGGCAGCCCCAGGGTGATGATTCGTTCCCTGGCCCGGGTCAGGGCCACATTCAGTTTCCGGTCGATACCGTTCTCATCGGATGTGATCATCTGCAGTTCTTCAGGTCGTTGCACACAGAACGAAATGAGAATGATCTGCCGGGCCCCGCCCTGATACCGTTCCACCGTATCAATGGTACATTCATCCGGATCGATCCCCGCTTCATTGAACAACTGTTTGATCAGTGCGATCTGGGCCTTGAACGGGGTGATGATCCCCAGGGTATCCGGATCCCAGGTCCGTCCATCTGCCAGATAGAGTGCTTTGTAGTACGTATACAGCCTGACCAGCAGAAGGGCCTCCTGGCGGTTCATCTTCATCAGGCGCTCATCCGGGTCAGGATCGACAGGAAAAAAGGCAATACGACGATCGCGAAGAGTGGGGTGGAGGGGATGGTCCAGGTCGGGATCCTGCAGGATGCGATCCTGGAAGGTGCCAATGCATTGCAGCTTTCCATCATAAAACTTCTCATTGGGAAAGGCCATCAGTTCACGATGCATGCGCCCTTGCCTGGAAAGCATCCCGGCCGACCGGGTCCATCCCGCCTGATCGACCCGATGCAGGAGCCGTTCGAAGAGGGATGTGCCGGCATCCTGAAATCCCAGGTCCCGCATCTTTTTCATTGTGATCTTTCGATCGGTGTGATCCTGTGTGACCACCGCGGGCAACTGCCGGTGATCGCCGATCAGCGTAAAATGCTTGAATTTGGGCAGTAGCCCGCAGAGCATGGGCTCCAGGAGTTGTGACGCTTCATCGATGATGACCCGGTCAAATTTCTTCAATGCAAACAACTCTGATTTTCCCTGCATGGAAGACACCGTCCCGATAAACAGGCGATGCCCCCTGACCAGGTCTCTGATCTCGGCCCGGGACGTACAGGAGGCCATCTGGGTGGAGAGCAGGCGGCTGCGGTATTCTGGCGATGTACTGAACCGGCTGCCGATGCGGAGGTATGGCGTACCGGAAGAGGCCGGGATCGCTTCAATGGAGGCGCAGATCTCATCCACGGCCCGGTTGGTGTAAGCCAGGAGGAGAATTTGCTCCTGGGTGTGCTCCAGCAACCAGGCGACCAGGTGATGGAGGACCACACTGGTCTTTCCGGTTCCCGGGGGGCCCCAGAGCAGAAAGTAGTCGCGGGAATTCAGGAGGTCGCGGATGACCCCTTTCTGTTCCGGGGTCAATTGATCTGCCAGGTCATAGTCACGGGTGTCACTTGTTCCCGGGGCTTCACGCCCCAGGATGATTGCCCGTTTCTGTTCAGATGCCTTGGCGAAGGCAAACAGACTTCTGGTCAGTTGATGAAAGGAGCTGTCCAGGAAATCCGGTTCCAGGTGCCAGAGGCCCTCGGCATTGAATCGCGATCGGTGGACCTGGGGCGCACGTAACCGGATGGCCACCCCGTCTGGATACAGATCGACGATGGTACACTTCCACAGCTGGTCCCGGGTGCTGGCCCCATCCGGCAGATGGGGATAGAGAATGACAATATCCCCGATGCGGAAGTTGGCAAGTTTTGGTGTTTGTCCGGTAAAACCCAGGTGGAGGACAGGGTCCGTTTCTGCACTTTGATCGCGTAAGATGCGCAGGTAGGACAGGATGGCAAACCGGTCGGATTTTTCTCCGCGGGTGTCCAGCCACAGGGCTGCCTGGCCTTTCCATCGGTCTGACCCGGCCCGACCCGATTTGGCCAGTTTGTATTCCCGGGCGAGAAAGCCTGTAAAGGTTGTGAAATAGGATCTCTCCAGGGGATCCAGCCCCTCCCAGGTGGTGGCGAAGAGGTTGAGGTCGCGCTTGTGGAAGCCGAACAGTCCGGGGTGAGCCATGGTGTTCCAATCCGAGAAGATCTTCCAGGTCGACGGATCATCTCCCTGCAGGAGCATCAGTTCATTCTCCATCATCAGGATCTCATTCCGGACCTGCAGTGCGTCCATTTGTTTCGATCGAACCACCGGTGCATACCGCAGGGGTTTTTCAGCGTCTTTGGAATACAGGATATAGGTGAGCGCCTGGACCCTGGGCCGGAGATCCTTGACCAGAATATCATAGAGCAGGGTCTGGATATAGTGGTTGGCGTTCAGGCCATAGGCATTGGGGCGAAAGGGGCTGCCACTCTTCAATTCGATAATGCCGGGTGCATCCTTCTCATCGGGTGGAAGATGGAAGATGTCGAGGCGGCCCTGTAGTCCGAATTCGGGACTGTAGAAGGAGGGTTCGAGGTAGCAATCTTCCGGAGAGATGTCCTCCTGTTCGAGCCCGGATCGGACAAAGGTCTTGAGGGTAGAAAAATGTTGTCGCCCCTTTTGCATCAGGTCCCGAACCTCCTGATCGCTCAGCAGTGCAAATCCGAGGGGATGCAGGGCGAAGACATGCGAAAAGACCGCATCGAATTCCAGTTCGGGATCCTGGATCAGGCGATCCAGGAAGAAGTTGGCCATGTGCCCGGCCAGGATGGGACCGGTCACGTCACTGGGCAGGAATCGCTTCATCACCCCGATCACCGGATATTGCCCGTTCGGGGTAAAACACTCGGCGACACTGGTCACATCGTAGAGATGATCCGGTTCGAGGATGAATCCCCGTGGATACAGGATCCCCTCCTCGTCGATCTCGCAGTCCACCAGATTGAGTCGAAACATCGGAGCCGGGTGGGTGGCCATATAGGACCAGAGTGGATTGAAGTTCTCATTCCGTTCGAGGACATTCCCCTGGACGGTGACCGGTTCGCCTGGTTGATCCTCCCGATAGCCGACCAGTTGCCATCGGTCTATGTGGACGTCGACGACGACGAGGGGCACCAGGGCTTCAAATCCGTACTGGTCACGGTTGAGGAAGGTGGCCCGGGGCAGCTTTTCCAGCAGTTCCTCGAAAGCCGGCTGGAGGGTGACCTTGAAAATATCCCGGATGGTGCCGGCAATGGCCCGATATCCCCAGGATCGGGCTTCTTCCAGCTGATGTTCCTCAGGTTCGACCGTCCCATCCAGCTGGGCCATAAATTTTCGGAAGAGGTGGAGCGCTTGTTGGGTGTGAAACGGGGTTCGGAATTTATGGCAGATATAGGCCATCAAAGAGAACTGGGTCGTAAAATGCAGCGGTTCGGATTGGGCAATATGATCCAGTAACACACCGAGCAACCGGGCTAACCGGTCAGGCGGAATGGATCCGGCCTGGTGAGAAAGTGTCCATTGCTCCACCTGACGAGCGAGTTGCTTGTCTAATCCCAGCGGATCGGAAGTGGATGGAAACGATATGGACATAGGCGGGATGAGGATGACCTACAAGATAATGACTTCCCCCGGGAGGTGGATGTTCTTCATTTTGTCGGCTGGGCCACAAAGGAAATGAATCTTTGATCAGAGAACGGGCGTAGGCCTATCTTTACCGCGATTATCAGGAGAAATTGGGATTCATGAAGTACTCGGGTTGGATGTTATGGTGTGGACTCATTCTGGCAGGGGCATGTATGCAGCCTGAACGCGCAGATGAACCGGAGCTGGAGACTAGTGAGGCAGGCCAGGCCCTGGATGAATGGTATACCCGACGAATGGATGCCAATGGTCTACTGGATGTAGGCCAGTGGGTCCGGGCTTTTCATCAGGCCAAACCCAGGGCAGGTGACCTTTCAGACTGGAAGCCCCTGGGGCCTAAAAATATCGGAGGCAGGACCCTTTGCGTTGCGTTTCACCCCACGGATCCGCAGATCGTCTATGCTGGTTCTGCCAGTGGCGGACTGTGGGTCACCAAGAACGGAGGGAAGGGGCCCAATGCCTGGGAACGGATCTCCACAGGTTACCCGGTATTGGGTGTGTCTGCTATCCTGATCGATCCATTGAATCCGGACCGGATATGGATCGGCACCGGTGAAATGTATAATCAGCAGGCCGCTTCCCCGGGCACCATCAACCGATTTACCCGGGGGACATATGGCATCGGTATCTTGAAGAGTACTGATGGCGGCCAGACCTGGTCACCCAGCCTGGACTGGAGCACCGGGCCATTGCGTGCGATCCAGAAATTGATCCTGAATCCACTGGATGCGAATATCCTGTATGCAGGTACCAGCGAAGGGGTCTACAGAAGCGATGATGGTGGTGTTCAGTGGTATGCCCTCCTGGACCGGGATATGATCACAGACGTGTGGATCCATCCCCAGGATACAGCCCAGATCATGGTCGCCTCCGGGAGCTTTTTCACGCCGCAGGCCGGGTTGTATCGCAGCACCGATAGCGGAAAGAATTTCAGCCTGATCAACACGGGCATTCCGAATGGATATACGGGAAAGGCAATGTTTGGTCCGGTGCCATCCGATCCGGAACAGTTGTATTGTTCTGTGGCAAATGCCCTGAATGGAGAAGGACTGTATCATTCCAATGATCGGGGCCTGACCTGGAATCTTGTGAATGCCCTGGATGTCCCGAAGTATCAGGGGTGGTATTCACATGCCCTGGCCGTCTCACCCGCTGATCCGGAATATCTGCTGTATGGCGGTATTGATATGCACCGATCATCGAATGGTGGAGAATTGCTCATCCAGGTCAGTTACTGGGAAGAATGGCTTTTTGGCAAGGTGCCCGTTGGCGGGCCGGAGGGGCCTCCCTATTATGTCCATGCCGATATTCATGATATCCAGTATCATCCGCTGGTCCCGTCGGAGGCGTGGATCGCGACAGATGGCGGGCTTTTTGTCACGTCGGATGACGGATTGAATTTCGCCGGGCGAAACGGGGGGTATCAGACCCAGCAATTCTATGCCCGGTTTTCCAATTCAGGCCAGGATGCAGACTTTGCCATTGGCGGCATGCAGGACAATGCCACGGCTATCTATGAGGGCGATGACGCCTGGGTTCGGGTCATCGGGGGTGATGGCCTTTCGACCGCCATCGATCCGACCGACGATCAGCGGATCCTCGCTTCTGCCCAGGGACTGCTGCTTTTCAGGTCTCTCAACAAGGGTGCAGGATTTGAGCAGGTGTCGGGCTCTGCCTTTTCAAGCGAGGCGGTCGCCTTCAACGGGGCCTTCCAGGTCGATCCACAGGACCCCGACAGGGTCTTTGCCGGGGGCCAGCGCCTGTACAGGTCCAACGCCTTCGGGGCACTGGACTCCTGGGAACAGGTTCATCCGACACCCCTGGATGGTAGCAACCTCATCACCGGTATTGAGATCTCACCGACCAATAGCAACCACCTGACGGTCATCACCTCCTCCGACCCCATCCAATCCGGCGGTGTGAACACCGGCAAGGTGCGGGTCTCCTTTACGAATGGCAATACCTGGACCACGGCGTCCGGCCTGCCATCCAGGTATTGTACAGACCTTACCTTTCACCCGTTAGGTGACACACTCCTGGCGACGTTCAGCGGTTTTGCCCCCCAGAATCTGTATCGGTCTGTCAATAGTGGCCTGACCTGGGCTCCCTGGGGAGTCGGTCTGCCCGCAGTGCCCATCTCCTGTGTGGTGTACGACCCTTATGAATCGAGGCATGTCTACGCCGGTACGGACCTGGGTGTTTACTTTTCTGCCGACGGAGGTGCTAGCTGGGAGGTCTTTTCAAATGGCTTGCCGGAAGGGACCCTGGTGATGGACCTGGCAATTTCGCTGCCCGACCAGACCATACGTGCGGCCACCCATGGCCTGGGGGTTTATGAATCGGGACTGGTCTCCTTCCAGGTGGCGACGGATGATCCTTCAGCCTCCGGGGCCGCCAGGATCGCAGACCTCCTGTCCAACCCGACCCAGGGCTCGCGTATTTCCCTCCGTCTTGCTGGAGACCTCCCGGGAGCTGTTGAAGCGGCCCTCTTTGATCGAAACGGACGGCTGGTGGCCAGGATGCTTTGGCGGAGTCCGACTAGTGGGACACTCGTAGACTGGCAGGTTGATCCGATCCCGGGGCCTGGATTGTATTATCTGAGATTGGAACAGGCCGGTCGGAGACAGAGTCTGCCCATCCTGATGACGGACTGATCCGCACAAAAAAAAAGCAGCCGTCCGAGGACGACTGCTTTCTAAATTCTTGTTGAGCGGGGTGGCTATTTGGCCGCATCCACGACTGCCTTGAAAGCAGCAGGGTGGTGCAGGGCCAGGTCAGCAAGTGCCTTCCGGTTCAGCTCAATATTGTTCTTGTGGAGGCCATTGATCAGGCGGGAATAGGTCGTGCCTTCCTGACGGGCAGCAGCATTGATCCTGGCGATCCAAAGGCGGCGGAAAGCCCGCTTTTTTCCTTTTCTGTCGCGATAGGCGTAGCTCCATCCTTTTTCAACGGCATTTTTCGCTACGGTATAGACTTTACTCCGGGCGCCAAAGTATCCTTTGGCTGCATTCATGATCCTTTTCCGTCTGGCCCGACTGGCTACGGCATTTACACTTCTTGGCATGACAAAAAATTTGCGACTGGCCGGGGTCCCTCAAAAGGACACTTTGGACCGGATAGTCTGGTAAAAAGAATTAGAACCTACTTGCACAACATTCTCAATACACCTGGTGTATCTGCATCACACAGGATCGCTCCGTGACGTAAAACGAGTTTACGGCGACTGGACTTCTTGCGCATCAGGTGAGAGTGATTGGCGTGAAAGTGACGTACTTTACCTGTACCGGTAAGGCGAAAGCGCTTTTTGGCACCGGTATGGGTTTTCATCTTGGGCATAGCCTTGCAATTTAGCGTGCAAAAATAGGACGATTTCCGTTGAAATTCAAGCTTCCAGCGAAAGGATCGCTATTTTTTCTTCTTGGGGGAGATGATCACGGACATTCGGCGACCTTCCATTTTCGGGAGGGCTTCAGCCGCGCCGAGGTCTTCCAATTCGTTCAGAAACTTCAACAGAAGCAATTCACCCCTGTCCTTGAAGACGATCGTCCGACCTCTGAAGTGGACGTAAGCTCTGACCTTCGAACCTTCCTCCAGAAACTTTTTGGCATGGCGAAGCTTGAATTCGAAATCATGTTCATCCGTATTCGGACCGAACCTGATCTCCTTCATCACGGTCTTCACGATCTTGGCCTTCAGCTCCTTCTCCTTCTTCTTCTTGTCGTAGATGAACTTCCGGTAATCCACGATCTTACAGACCGGTGGAACAGCCTTGGGTGAAATTTCAACCAGATCCAGTTCCAGCTGGTCTGCCCAGCTCTGGGCCTGTCGGGTACTATATACGCCTGGTTCGATTGTCGTGCCAGCGATTTCGCTGATCTCTTCCAAATGATCTCCAACGAGTCGGATTTCCGGAACGCGGATCATGTGATTGATCCGAAATTCATACCTGTCGTCTCTTTTGGGGGGTTGGCTGCGTCTGTTCAAATGTTTGTGTTTATTAAACGATTGTGTTTCTGGAAAGCATGAGTGTACGGCTGCATCAATTCTGAGAACCGTACATTCGATCAGATGTCAGGTCTATTTCTTTACATCTGACTTCACTTCCTTTCTGATGGTGATATCCAGTCCGTCTCCTTCTTTGTTCAGAGAAGCTTCAAAGGTACTCCCTTCGGGTGGATTCGTGTTCAAGATCTTCTCGGCGAGCGGATCTTCAATGTATTTTTGAATAGCCCGGTGCAGGGGACGTGCTCCAAACTGTGGATCGTATCCTTTTTCGGCCACAAATTTTGTGGCCTCCTTGGTCAGTTCCAATGAGAAGCCCATGGTGGTCATCCTGGCCAGCAATTGTCCCAGGGTGATGTCGATGATCTTGAAGATCTCTTCCTGTCCGAGAGTATTGAAGACCACGACATCATCGATCCGGTTGAGGAATTCGGGAGAGAAGGTCCGCTTCAGGGCGTTCTGGATCACGCTCTTGGCATTCTCCTCCTCTGAATCCTGGCGCGCCTTGGTCGCAAACCCGACACCCTGGCCGAAGTCTTTGAGCTGGCGGACACCGATATTGGAGGTCATGATGATCAGGCTGTTCTTGAAATCCACCTTGCGCCCCAGTCCATCGGTCAGCTGACCGTCATCCAGGACCTGCAAGAGGATATTATAGACATCCGGGTGGGCCTTCTCGATCTCATCCAGCAGGATGACACTGTATGGCTTGCGACGAACT
>JAUIEA010000103.1 GCA_030429045.1 Bacteroidia bacterium
ATTCAGAAAAGTGTGTCAAAAGGAAGAATTGAAGAATGCTTAAATTGACACAATGAAGAAAAGGAAGAAAGAAGAATTCGACTATGCAGAGTTCGAGCGAGAAGCGATATCCAAGCTTCGATCAGGTAAGGGTTTGACAGGAGAAGGCGGAGCGCTGACAGAACTGATCGGCAGAATCGTGACAGCGGCATTTGAAGGAGAGATGGAAGATCATCTGTCCTCGGATGAACAGCCAGGTAACAGGCGCAATGGGTATACGCGCAAGACAGTACGAACAGGTCTGGGCCCAATTGAAGTACGTCCTCCGCGGGATCGTCAAGGCAGCTTCGAGCCGGAGCTGATCAAGAAGTGGGAGCGTAATATTGCGCCTGAGCTAGAGGCCCAAATCCTGACGCTGTATTCCATGGGAACGGGCTATGAGGACATCGGTGAGCATATGCGAAAGATGTATGGTCTAAACTATAGTCCATCCTTTATCAGTACGATCACAGATCGCGTGTTAGATGAGATCACAGCATGGAAGAGCCGACCTTTAGATGAGGTATATGCGATTATTTATTTGGATGCCATCCACTTCAAGGTCAGAGAGAACCGTCAGGTTGTATCCAAGGCCGTCTATACGGTATTCGGAGTTAACCTGGAAGGTGAACGTGATGTATTAGGTCTGTATATTGGTCAGAGTGAAGGAGCTCGTCATTGGGGCCGAGTGCTTGAGAGCCTGAAGGATCGCGGGGTAAAGGACGTATTTTTCTTCTGTGTGGATGGATTGAACGGGTTTAGTGAAGTGATCGAAAACGTATTCCCCAGGTCAATCGTGCAACGGTGCATCATCCATATGGTCCGCACGAGTTTGAGGCATGTGTCCTGGAAGGATAGCCGTGAAATCTGTTCAAATCTAAAGCAGATCTATAGCCAGGACAGCGTTGAAGCAGCTGCAGAACAGTTGGACCGATTTAAGAGGAAATGGGACAAGAAATATCCATCGATAGGCCAGAAGTGGGAGAAGAACTGGGTCGAACTGACTCCCTTCTTTGATTATCCAGAGTCTATAAGGCGTAGTATTTACACGACCAATTCAGTAGAGGCCCTACACCGATGCCTACGTAAAACAACGAAGACAAAAGGTGCATTTACGAATGAACAGGCCTTGGAGAAGCTGTTATATTTGACATTGCAACACAACACAAAGAGTTGGAAGCGCAAAGTCAGAAGTTGGCCTGAAATGGCCCGATCATTCATGGAATTTTTCCCAGAAAGGTTCCCATCTGGATCGGGTTAAAATGGCGAAGCCCGGGGGATGCCCTTCCGGCCTACGGCCTCCAGGGCATCCCCCGGACCTAAAAAGTGTTGACACACTTTTTAGAATACTCCCGGTGTCTCACCGTCTGGCACTGTATGCGAGCTCGACGGCTCCTCCGGATAACGCAATGCAACATGAAATCTGAAACCGTTCCGAACGTGTGCGAAACACAGGAACCCGGAATCAGAAACAGTCCTATCGTCGGATCACTGCCCCCAGCTTTGTTTCATAACCAGCGATCAGCTTGTTCATGATCGCATCGATCTCCTGGTCCGTCAGGGTCCGCTCCGGATCGGCAAAACGGAAACTGACTGCGCAGGATTTTTTTCCCTTACCCAGGTGCTCCTCAGAGGTATACACATCAAAGAGGTTGATCTCCTGGAGCAGTTTTTTTTCTGTTTTCCGGGCAAGGGCTTCAATCTCCCGGTAGGGAACGCTGCTGTCCACCACCAGGGCCAGATCGCGACGTACTTCCGGGAAGCGGCTGAGCGATGTGGTCTCCGGATCTCTGGCCGGAATGAAATCCAGGATCACATCCCAGTTGAAGTCCGCTACCCAAACCGGTTGATCCACATCCATCAATTCCAACCAATCGCCACTGACGACACCCATGCGGACCATCTCCTTCGGGCCTCTGGCCCATACCAGTCCGGGTTCCAGGCCCTGGTCTTCCGAGGCACACTCCTGCCAGCCCTGAATACGCAGAAATTGCAAGACCGACTCCACTTCCGCCTTGAGGGTGTAGAGATCCGACTGTTCCCGCCCGCTGTTCAACCAGCTCTCATGTTCTCTCCTGCCGGTGATCGCCATGATCAACCGGTTGGTTTCTGAGAATGCTTCTCCGTCCCGGCTGTAAGTCTTGCCAAATTCGAACAGCCGAACATCATGATTCTGTCTGTTCTTGTTGCGCAGGATATTCTCGAGCATATTCGGCATCAGATCCGCCCGCAGGCTGTCCAGATGGATGTTGGAGGTATTGTGGATCTTAACCAGCGTCCCGGCCATTGCCGGTGCTGCTTTTTCGTAGCGGGCAGATTGATCCAGGGACAGGGACATCGCCTCGTGGAAACCGCGGGCACTCAACATGGCGGCTACCTTATCCCTCAGCCTGGCGGGATCCGGTTTGGGAGACGTCTGCACGGAGACAAACATCTTCCCCGGCTCCGGAACTCGATCATACCCGATCACCCGCAGGATCTCTTCGATGACATCGATTTCCCGCAGGACATCACTCTTATTGCCCGGCACCTGGACGGTGAATGTATCTCCCGACTCGGACAGGATGGGCATCCCCAGCGCTGCAAGCACCCGGCGGATCTCTGACAGCTCGAGGTCGATACCGGTCAGCAACCGGACCCGTGACACACGAACATCCACCCTGACAGGCACTACCGGTTCCGGATAAACATCGACAACCGGTGATGCGATCTGACCTCCGGTCAGTTCACAGATCAGCAGGGCAGCCCGCTCCAGGATGTACACGGTGCCTTCCGGATCAGCACCTTTTTCAAAGATCTTGGCCGCCTCTGTCCGAAGATTATGACGGGTGCTGGATCGACGGATATAGCCCGGATCAAAATAGGCCGACTCCAGGAAGATCGCTGTGGTCGATTCGGTCACGCCGGAATGCAGGCCGCCAAAAACCCCGCCGATACACATCGGCTGGCTGTCACCGTCACAGATCATCAGGTCCTCCGCGTCCAGTTTTCGTTCGATCTCATCCAGGCAAAGGAAGGGTGTCTGGTCAGGTACCGTTTTGACGCGGATCGTCTTTCCGCCGATCTGGTCCAGATCAAAGGCATGCAGGGGTTGACCCATTTCATGCAGGATATAATTCGTCGCGTCTACCACATTGTTGATGGGGCGTTCGCCGATGGCAGTCAAGGCCTGCCGGAGCCACTCCGGAGAAGGGCCCACCTTGATCCCAGAAATACTGACGCCTGAGTATCGCGGGCAAGCGCGTTGATTTTCGACGATTACCTTGACGGGATGAGTGTTGACCCCGGTCGGAAAATCCTTGACATTGGGCAGATGCATCCCACCGGTAAATCCGTGACGGACGACAAGGGCAGCATACAGATCCCGGGCCACTCCGATATGGTTGGTTGCATCAGAGCGATTGGGGGTCAGTCCGATCTCATAGATCCAGTCTTCCTTCAAACCCAGATGCTCTTTGGCAGCCATGCCCACCTTGGCTTGTTCGTCCAGCACCAGGATACCCGAATGGTCTTCGCCGAGGCCCAGTTCATCGACCGCACAGATCATCCCTTCGGAAGCCGCACCGCGGATCTTCCCTGACTTGATGGTAAATGCTTCTCCTTCCTTCCCCAGGACACTTGCGCCGGCAGTGGCCACCAATACTTTCTGGCCGGTTGCAACATTAGGGGCACCACAGACGATGGACAGGACTTCATCCTGGGCAATATCCACCGTACAGAGGGAAAGTCGATCCGCATCCGGATGCTTTTCACAGGTCAACACTTTGCCGACAAATATCCTGGCCAGGCCATTATGCCCTGCTTCGATCTTGTCCATGCCTTCCACTTCCAGACCCAGACTGGTCAAGAGGTCTCCGATCTTTTCCGGATCGAGGGGGAGGTCCAGATAATTCTTCAGCCAATTCAAGGATATCTTCATGCCGTGCGATTTCGGCGCAAAGGTAAGGGAAGATGAGGTATTGGGTATTGGGTATTGGGTATTGGGTATTGGGTATTGGGTGTTCGGTGTTCGGTGTTCGGTGTTCGGTGTTCGGATTAGTCTCGCCCTGGGCAACAGGCGTTATTTCGTGATTGGGTTATTGGGTTATTTCGAAAATCAAATTCCCTGTACCCCCGAGTACTCGGGGCCTTTCACCTTTTACCTCTCAAAGACACATCGCACATCCCGGTGGTGCCAACCACAGACGATCGGTCGTTCAGGAGTGGAGGGGTGAAGGAGTGGAGGAGAAAGGAGCCGAAAAACTTGGGCCTTTTTCAGGCCCATCTGGAAACTTGGACCCTAGCAGTATGAGCCACGCCACAGACGTGCCGAGTGAACAGTGTAAGGCCCCGATGACCTCACCCCGGGCAACCGGCGTTATTTCGTTATTGGGTTATTGGGTTATTTCGAAGTTCAAATTCCCTTTGCCTTACGCCTTTTACCCTTTACCTCTCAAACGCACAACGGGCATCCTTGTGGCGCCAGCCTCCCACGACTGAAGCGAACGGCGAAAAGCGGTTTACTCGACCTTCGCATGGCCAGCCTGATAGATATACCGCGTATTGCCATCTGAAATGAAGGCCACCACCTCACACTTTTCAGATTTCCATTCTTCTGGAAGGGTATAATTCACTGCATAGTCGATCGACTGTCCCGCGGTGATGGTACCGGTGGCCACGACGTCTCCCTCCACACTGTTGGAGATCACATCGCGGAGGACATGCTTGTGCTCATATTCCGGCACCTCCCCATAACGGATGTCTTTCTGATAGTCGATGATCCCGCTTTCGGTGATCAGGAGGGTGATCCGCACCGGACCAGTGACATTTTCTCTGGCAATGACATTGACGTCAGCACGCAACGCACGCGTGCCCGGATCCCAGGTGGTGCCAACCGTGAGGCCAAATTTTGCCTCCTCGGCCACTTCCTGGGCAATGTGGCCAGCCCAGGAGGTTCGCGAAGAATGTAAACTGGTTGCTCCCTCGAATTTTTTACGATTGATAATTGCACTTGGCCACCCATTGTCTGGGGCACCCAAAATCATCTCCAATGCATTTCCATCGGCAGTTCGAAAATCAAACATGCTCTTTCCGGGTTCAGGTGTAGCAAAAAAGCCAGTATGAAGAGATACTACCACAATATTATCTGGATACAATGTTTGAAGATTATCCAACTCTTCTGCACCAAGAGGACATTGAACACATTGGATCCCCGTGAATTCTTCGATTAGAATAATCCGATCATTCAAACCAGAGGGTGGGCCAAAATTCAGGTCCGCCTTCACTTCCTTACATGAGTTCAGGAGAAGCAAAAAACAAATCAGTATCCCTGCTTGAAAGGTGGTCAACTTAAACACACGGATCGCCTTCATGATTAACTTATTTTCAACTTTTATATTCAACCCTTCGCCTTTTACCCTTTACCTCTCAAACGCACAACGTGCATCCTTGTGGCGCCAGCCACCCACGACTGAAGCGAACGGCGAAAAGCGGTTTACTCGACCTTCGCATGGCCAGCCTGATAGATATACCGGGTATTGCCATCTGAAATGAAGGCCACCACCTCACACTTTTCAGATTTCCATTCTTCCGGCAGGGTATAGTTCACTGCATAGTCGATGGACTGGCCTGCGGTGATGGTACCGGTGGCCACGACGTCTCCCTCCACACTGTTGGAGATCACATCGCGGAGGACATGCTTGTGCTCATATTCCGGCACCTCCCCATAACGGATGTCTTTCTGATAGTCGATGATCCCGCTCTCGGTGATCAGCAAGGTGATCCGCACCGGGCCGGTCACATTCTCACGGGCAATGGCATTGACATCGGCGCGTAAGGCCCGTGTACCCGGATCCCAGGTGGTGCCAACCGTCAGGCCAAATTTGGCTTCCAATGCCACTTCCTGGCCAATGTATCCTGCCCAGGAGGTCTTCACGGTATGGAGGCTCCCTTCCCCCGGAAACTCTTTCCGATTGATGATGGAGCTGGGATATCCCTTGTCGGGGACACCGAGGATGGTTTCCAATGCATCTCCGTCCGCAG
The DNA here is from genome assembly GCA_030429045.1 of Bacteroidia bacterium. Lineage (GTDB taxonomy): Bacteria > Bacteroidota > Bacteroidia > Chitinophagales > Saprospiraceae > JAGNXB01. The sequence continues at coordinate 6,040 of JAUIEA010000103.1, forward strand.
TCCGAAAGTCGTATTTGCTCTTATTCGGAATCGGCATGGCAAAAAAGCCGGTATGGATCGAAATGGCCACCATATTGTCCGGATAAAGGCTGAGCAGGTTTTCCAACTCCTCTGAGCCCGGAGGGCAAAAGACGCATTGTGCCCCGGTGAATTCTTCTACCACTACCACACGGTCACTCAGTCCGCTCGGCGGGCCAAAGGTCAGGTCAGGCGATACTTCCTTGCAACTTCCCGCAAGGAAAATGATGGCAAACAGAATATAGACAGTCGATCGATTCATGATCTTAAAGTTAGTCGATTAAAAATTGGATTGCATGCCCACCTTGAATCCGCTGAACGCAGGTTCATATCGGCAAATCCCTCCGGTACAGACGATACCATCCACCTGCTTGACATAGGAAAAGGCAAAGCGGTGTGGGCCGGTACTGTAGAACACATCGAAGCGAGGATAATGGATCGGGTCTTCAAAATCGCCGGTATTCGAGTTGATACGTTTGGGATTGAAGTTGAACATATCCGAAACGGTAAACGTCCAGTGCGGCGCAATGGTATATTCGAGCAGGCCGAAGAGCCAGTCCCCATAGTCGACATTCTCTGCTGTGCCCACCCGGCCGGTAAACATGGCCGAGGCTTCCAGACGGAGGGCCTTGTTGTCACTGATCTTGTACTGGATATCCGTGTACGGCGTAATGGTGCTCAGGTCTCCTGGTTTGCCCTCGTAGATGAACTGGTTGTACCATTGATGCTGGACACCGAACAGGATATTCCAGGCATCCTTCGGTTTCCAGGTGGCATCGAGGTAGATCTCCCGGTAGTAGAGTTCTTCCACATCCAGATCCATGATCTGGGAATAGTCGGCACCAAAGGCCCAATGGGTGTTGGGGGAGTACCGAATGCTGACCTGTCCGGCTGTTTCGCCGATCTCCTGCGTTGCTGCATTGTATCGGGCCGTCAGTCGATAGGTATTCACCCGGGACATCGGGGGCAGGAAGTTGACCTGACCGCGGAGTTGATTGACAAAGGGATCGACACGAAAACGGAAGTCCTCAGTGCGTTTTCCTTCCAGGATGATCCCCAATCCACCAGTGGTATATCCAAGAGAAGTGTACAGTACATTACCAGGGCGGCTGACCAGCCTGCCCTGTGTAACCGAGCCGTTCCAGTTATTCTTCAGGGCGAATGGATCTTCAAAGACATCTTCCGTTTTCAAGGCGCCTTCGACATACCATGTAAAGTTGCCGGCATTGAGCGTATTGTAAAGTGTTGCGGCCCGGGTATTGTATTTGGGGATGAATCCATCCTGCGGTGTGTAGGTCTCGATGGCAGCGATGATCTGATCCATGGTCGCATCATCATAAGTCCGCTGGACGATCCCGATACCGGGTGTCAGGGACCAGGTATAGTCGGCATTTCCGGGGATGAAGCCTTCAAGGGCTGCACCCCAGACCGAAGGGTTGTAGTAGTCGAAGATGTTTCGTTGTTTTCCACCAAAGGCTTTCACCTCCCAGTTGTCGGTGATATGGTAGGCCACCCGGGCCCCATAGAGGGCATTGTCGATGGCCAGTGGCCTGGCTTCGTAGGCCCGGAAGATCAGGCCGCTGCCGATCTGGTCGTAGATCTGCCCGCCGGTGATATCAAACTCGCCGATCTTCTTGTGGATATACCATCGGCCGATCCCGATGCCATTATAGGACCCCAGCGGATTGAAGAGGTTTGAATTGTTGAACAGGTCAAACCGGATCCCCATGTCAAACCCCCAGTTGGAGTAATCGAGGTTGAGCCAGGCTTCCGAGCCGACCAGCTGGCGGTCGTAACCGGGCGTATTGGCCGCTCCGATGGCAGAATCTCTCTGGAAAAAGTTGACGTTGGCCTGAAAACTCCCGGAGAGCCTTCCGGAGTTGCCTTCCTGGGCGATCAGAGGTGTAGAACCCAGGAAAAATGCGGCTAGCAGGACCAGAACAGGTCGTGTATAGGTGTGAATTCTGTGCACGTAGGTAGGGGTTGAATTCGTTAACAGGTGGTTAAAGATAGGTTTTTGAGTGTTAGACCACCTTCAAAAGGGTTATTTTTGAAGACAACTGATTCACCCTACACTATTCATCAAATCATCACCCATTCTATGAAGAAATTCATCCTGCCGGTCCTGGCGCTGGTATTCTCCCTCGCTACGGCCACCGCCCAAGATGCGCTGCCCAATATCAATCTGAAGACCCTGGCCGGGAAACCGGTCAACATACAGGATTATGCCGCACCAGGTAAAACGACCATTATCAGCTTTTGGGCGACGTGGTGTACGCCGTGTAAAAAGGAGCTGGATGCCATCTCCAAGAAATATGACCAGTGGCAATCCGATTACGGTGTAGAGCTGGTCGCTGTCACCATTGACGACCAGCGTGCCTTGCCTCGGGTGAAGCCGATGGTGAATGAAAAGCGCTGGAAATACACGGTCCTGTCTGATGTCAAGCAAGACTTTCAGCATGCCATGAATGTGCAGACCATTCCCCACACCTTCCTGATCAAGGATGGCAAGATCATTTACAGCCACAATGGCTATCTGCCGGGTGATGAGAATGAGCTGGAGGCCAAGCTGAAGGCCCTGAAAGGATAAATCTCTCTTCTGTTGCAATCCCCCGTCGTGCCAGGACACCCTGAGTCGGCGGGGGATTTCTATGTCGGGTTATTCGGAAACCCGTGTATTTTCGTCTCCATGTATTCAGCAGCGGAACAAAAACACCTCGATCAGCTGGGCAGGACACTCCTGACCTCAGATCTGCCTGCCGATCCGGAGAAAGCCCGTCGGCGGGCACACCAGTTGGGAGACGTCATCCGTTTCCATGAATATCGGTATTATGTCCTGCATGACCCCGTCATCAGCGATTTCGAATATGACCAGCTGTACAAACAGCTGGAAGCCCTGGAAGCTGCAAATCCTTCGTTTGTGCTGCCGGATTCCCCCACCACCCGCGTCTCTTCGGATCTCACCAGTGACCTTCCGGAAGTCGAGCATCTGACACCCATGCTCTCGCTGGACAATTCCTATAACGAGGAAGACCTCCTGGATTTTGACCGGCAGATCCGCAAGTTGCTGGCCTGGGGTGAGGAAGTACCGATCGCCTATGCAGTAGAACCCAAGTACGATGGGGGGACCATTACCCTGGTCTATGAACATGACCGGCTGGTGCGGGCAGCCACCCGGGGAAACGGGGTCAAGGGCGAGGAGATCACTGCGAATGCCCGGACCATCCGGTCCGTACCCCTGAAAGCCGGATTTTCTGACCTCGGTATCCAACGCGTTGAATTGAGGGGTGAGGCCATCATCCGGAAAGACAACTTTCACCAGATCAATACCCGCCGCGAAGAGCAGGACCTGCCTCTGTTTGCCAATCCACGGAATGCCGCCACTGGTGGCTTGCGGATGAAGGATCCCCGCGAAGCAGCCGAACGCGGCCTGGAAGTCTTCGTCTATCAACTGGGTTATGCCGAGGGAGCAACCGGGAATGATGCATTGGCCCAGTTCCCCACCCATGAACAGTCCCTGGATACCCTGGCCAACCTCGGATTCAAGGTCCCCAATGAGGAGCGGACGGTGTGTCAGAATATTGATGAGGTCGTCCGATTCTGCGACGAATGGGCCGCCAAACGAGACGACTATCCCTATGAGATCGATGGCATGGTGGTCAAGGTCAACCGGCGCGATCTGCAGGAACGATGTGGCTCTACCAGTCATCATCCCCGGTGGGCGATCGCGTTCAAATTCAAGGCCCGGCAGGCCACCAGCAAGCTGATCGACGTGGAATACCAGGTCGGCAAGATCGGATCCATCACACCGGTGGCCAAGATCGAACCCGTCCAGCTGGCCGGTGTGACCGTCAGTAGTATTTCCCTGCACAACGAAGACTTCATCACCGGTAAGGACATCCGGATGGGTGACACTGTCCTGGTGGAACGGGCTGGCGATGTCATTCCCTATATCGTCAAACCCCTGGCTGATCTTCGGGATGGATCGGAACAACCGATCGTCTTCCCCACGGCATGCCCGGTCTGTCATACTCCCCTGTTCCGAGAGCCGGATGAAGCCGCCTGGCGATGTGTGAATGCGGAATGTGAGGCACAGATCAAACAGCGCATGATCTTCCATGTGTCCAAGGATGCAATGGACATCGACGGACTGGGACGATCACAGGTGGAACGATTCTATGATCTGGGCATGGTGAAACACATCGCTGACCTCTATCAGCTGGATTACGATCAGATCGCCACTCTGGATGGGTTTGGTCAGAAATCGGCTGACAATCTGAAACAGGCCATTGACAAGGCCAAAGGAAATCCAATTCATCGACTGTTACACAGTCTGAGCATTCACCATCTCGGGAAAAAGGCCTCCCGGCTGCTCGCCGCTGAGATCGGTCATGTGCTGGACCTGGTTGATTGGGATGAGGAACGATATTTGTCCATCAAAGACATCGGTCCTATTGTTGCCAAAAATGTCATGGCCTTTTTTGGCCAACCTGAAAACATCGCCTTCCTGAAAGAAATGGAAGCCCTGGGTGTAAATCTGACTCAAACGGAGGAGGATAAACCCAAGGTGATTGATGAAAATGCCCCACTAGCCGGTAAAACTATCCTGTTCACCGGAACGTTAGAGCAAATGGGCAGAAAGGAAGCACAGGAATTGGCTGAGCGCTCCGGTGCAAAGATCATCTCTGCTGTCTCTGGCAATCTGGACATTCTGGTCGTGGGTGCCAAAGCGGGTAGCAAACTGAAAAAAGCGCAGGCATTGGGCACGGTCCAGATCCTGACCGAACAAGAATTTATAACTACAGTATCATGATCCAACGTTTTCTGATCGGCTTGATGGCCCTGTTCTTTTCAGTGCAACTTTCAGCGGGACAAATCACCCTGACGGCAACCGTGCCGTGCCCCGAATCGCAAACGGTCTATTTGTACCGTTTGGGAGGCCTGCATTTCGAGCCGGTCATGCAAGCCCCGGTCAAGGAGGGTGTGGCCACCTTCAACATCCCAGAACGGGATTGGCAGTTCTTCTATCTCGGGTTTTCCGATGAGGATGTCCTCCCGATTATCCTGGGAAAGGAAGATGGGGTCGAGGTCGCAGTGAATTGTGCCAAGATGAATGAATCCACTTTTTCCAACTCTCCTTTCAATATGGAATATCAGGAGATGAAGGGAAAAATGAATGGCTTGAAGAATCGGAGCAATCAACTCTCCAGGCAATACAACCGGCAGCTGCGCAGCAACGATGTTCCACAGGAATTTACCGAAGAAATGATCAAGGTCGACCGCCTCAAGCTGCAAATGCTGGAAGAGTACCAGAAGACCAACCCATTCCTGGCGCGCATCCTGGAATTGAACACCTACCTGAGTTTTTTCATCCAGCCATCCGACTACACTTCCGAGCTGGATTACTTCGTCAATGAATATTTCCGGTTTGCCGACTTCAAGGATCCGGGTTTCAATTATCAGCCCTGGGTTTATGAAGCGTTTAAAGGGTATGCCAGTACCCTGGCCAGCACGAAGATGCCCGTGGAACTGCTCCAGGAATATATAGGCAAGGCACTGGCCAGGGTCCCTACCCACCAGCAAAGTTATCAGCTGGCCCTCAGCGGAGTCCTTCTTGGCGTGGAGAAGGCCAATCCGTCGGCTTTCGCCTACTACGCGGGACTATACATCGACAAATTCAAGGACACGCATCCGGAGCCGGTAAAAGATCTTGAATACAAGCTGGAATTGATCGCCCGTTTCGTCAAGGGAGGCGAGGCACCCAATTTCACCCAAAACGACCCGGAAGGCCATCCGGTCAGCCTGACCGATTTCAGGGGAAAGGTGGTATTGGTCGACTTCTGGGCGAGCTGGTGCGGTCCCTGTCGCAAAGAGAATCCCAATGTGGTGAAGTTGTATGCAAAGTATAAGGACCAGGGCTTTGAAGTGCTGGGTGTCAGCCTGGACAGCAAGCAGGATCGGTGGCTGGATGCCATCGAAAAGGATGGTCTGACCTGGACCCATGTCAGTGACCTGAAGGGCTGGCAGAACGAGGTGGCCGGGCTGTATTCCGTCACCTCCATCCCCCACACCGTCCTCCTGGACAAGGAGGGAAAAATCCTGGGACGAAACCTCCGCGGGGCGGCCCTGGAAGAGAAACTGGCGGAAGTCTTTGGGAATTGACCGGGAAGGTTTCGACCTTTAGCCGCAACAAGCCGGCGCCTTCTCTCGTTTCACCGGGGTGTCCCTGATGACATTAGCGCTCAAATAATTGAACTGATCTATGACGACTTATAAGAATGATGTAGAAGCGGTAGATGCCCTTGCGCAGTCATATCGCGACCTGAAGGCCGAGATCGGCAAGGTGATCATCGGGCAGGAAGAAGTGGTTCGCGCCGTGATCATCTCTCTGTTCAGTAATGGGCACAGCCTGTTGGTCGGCGTGCCCGGGTTGGCAAAGACCCTCCTGGTATCCACGATCGCGGAGGTCCTGGAGCTGGATTTCAAGCGAATTCAGTTTACGCCGGATCTCATGCCTTCCGATATTACCGGATCAGAGGTGCTGGATGACAACCGTCACTTCAAGTTCAATCGCGGCCCCATCTTCTCCAATATCGTTTTGGCGGACGAGATCAACCGGACACCACCCAAAACACAGGCAGCCCTGTTGGAGGCCATGCAGGAACGCAGTGTCACCGTTGCGGGAGACAAGCATCTTTTGCCCAGCCCCTTCTTTGTCCTGGCGACGCAGAACCCCATCGAACAGGAGGGGACCTACCCGCTGCCAGAGGCCCAATTGGACCGTTTCATGTTCAATATTCCCCTGGATTATCCCTCCTATGAAGAGGAATTGGAGGTGGTTCGCCAAACCACGACCACGACCATTGCCGATCTGAAACATATCGTGACTGGAAAGCAGATCATCGAATTCCAGCAATTGATCCGCAAGATCCCTGTTTCCGACAATGTCCTGGAATATGCCGTCGGCATGGCCACCAAGACACGTCCCAACACGTCAAAGGCTACGCAGATGGTCAACGAATATATTTCCTGGGGCGCAGGTCCACGTGCTTCACAATACCTCGTGCTCGGTGCAAAATGTCATGCGGCCATCAATGGCAAATACAGCCCGGATATCGAAGATGTTCGAGCCATTGCATCCTATGTCCTTCGTCACCGGATCGTTCGCAATTTCAAAGCGGAAGCGGAGGGGATCAACGAAGAGCAGGTCATCGAGAGTCTGTTCTAGGTCGGTTGTCAGTTATCGGTTGTCAGTTTGACTGCGCCTGAATACATGTCGTATCGGCTGCTTTAGCTGCCGGGCCAAATGGTTGTCAGTTATCAGTTGTCTGTTATCGGTTGTCGGTTGT
>JAUIEA010000104.1 GCA_030429045.1 Bacteroidia bacterium
GGGGCAACAACTGTAGCTATGTTCCCTTATCTCAGCTGCGTAGTACAGATGTCATCCCCGGAATCCAATTTACCCAATCTTGCCCGCCAGCCAGACTCTGACTCGAGCACAACTCATCGCCCATGCTGAAAATCTTCAGGACAATTCGCCAGCGCCTGCTCTCTGAAAACAAATTCACCAGGTACCTGCTGTATGCCATCGGGGAGATCATCCTGGTGGTAATCGGCATCCTCATCGCCCTGTCCATCAACAATGCCAACGATCAGTCAAAGAGGTGCAAGAAGGAACTAACACTCCTGACGGAAATGAGCCAGAACCTGCGAACAGACCTTGACGACCTGGAGTACAATATCACCGGAAACACCCAACGGATCCGATCCAATCAGATCATCTTGAAGCACCTCCAGGAGCGAATACCCATGCACGATTCACTCAGGGCTCATTATGGACGCCTGTTTGGCAATTACCAGCTCAGCGAAAACACCGCAGCATGGGCCACCCTCCAATCAGTGGGACTTGATCTGATCTCCGACGATTCCTTGCGAAATGCCATCTCACAACTCTACACCGTTCGGTATGAATACCTGGAAAACGTAGAAAAGGGAGTCGATGACCGGTTTCAATGGGATCAGATTTATCCGCAATTCCTGGAGACACTTGATTGGAATGAGGTGTGGGTGACGGCGACACCCGTCGATCATAACGCCCTGATGGACGATCGAAAATTTCAGGAGACGATCAAGATGAATCTTTTTATCCGCAATTTCATGCAAGGTCGTTACACGATTACACAGCGTGATGTGCATTCCCTGCTGGACAGACTTGAACGGCATATGCATACGTTAAATGCCTCCATTTGAAGACCGATGGTCTTAACGTCCATCCTGGCCATCCTCAAATCCTGAGAATCCTGAAGCTGACATTTTGCGGCATTCGGTGTTCGGTGTTCGGCGTTCGGGAGACTCGCCTTTCACCCCAACCTGGTCATCTTCAAATCCTGAGAATCCTGAAGCTTACATTTTTTGGTGTTCGGCATTATTGAGTTTCTGCCGGCAGTCAGGATTGGGTTATTTCGAAGGAAAGACCAGAGACCTGTGCAATGAGGAATCAGGAATGAGGAACGAGGACCGAGGACCGTAAAAAAAATCTGTGTCATCGGTAAATCTGTGGACATCCGTAATTCTGACAATATGCGGTATTTGGCATTCAGGAGGCTCCCCTCTCCTTTCCAAGGAGAAGGGCCGGGGATGAGGTTATCACGGCCTCTTCGACCGGATGTAAAAGAATCCCTGTCATACATTCATCCGTGGACACCCGAGATGCTGACAACAAGCGGCATTCGGCATTCGGTGTTCGGGAGGCTTGCCGTTCACCCCATCCTGGTCATCCTAAAATCCTGAGATTCCTGATGCAGACTATCTCCTGAATTTCATCATTGTCGGATAGCGGTCACCTCGACTGGATAAATGTTAAATTCACCCCTTTCTGAAAAAACCATGAATATCGACTACAAAAACATCTACTATCCTCCGGGCGGCATCCTGCTCTGGATCATCATTTTCCTGGAACTGATCACCTTCGGCGTCGCCCTGATCGCCATGGTCTACTACGGAAAACAGGAGCCTGTGCTCTTTCATGAATCCAGGTTACAGCTCAACGTCACGATCGGAACCATCAACACCGTTCTTTTATTAACCAGTGGCTTCTTCATGGCGAATACTGTCCATGCATTCAAGCAAACCAACAATTCAAAAGCCAGAAAATACCTGCTGATCACGATGTTATTTGGCATTCTGTTCCTTCTCCTGAAAACCGTAGAATACAGTTTGAAAATAGAAGACGGACAATTGATCAGCACCAATACCTTTTTTGCCTTTTACTGGATGCTTACTTTATTCCACGTCATCCATGTGCTGGTCGGACTGACTATTCTGGCCTTTATTTATCGGGGATTGAAAAAGAAACCAGACAACCTGCCCATAGAAGATGTGGAAGCAGGAGCCGCATTCTGGCATATGTGCGACCTCATCTGGTTACTTCTCTTCCCGGTCATCTATCTCATCTTTTAGGCATGACAAAGCAAAATACCATCACCTGGGTCCTGCTGATGATCCTCACCATTCTGGCCGGATGGGTATCTGGTCTATCCACACCCTACCTCGTACCCATCATCCTGGTCCTGGCCATCCTCAAGTTCCTGGGCGTGACCTATCATTTCATGGAAATGAACAAGGCGCACACAGTGTGGAAGATCCTGATCCTGGGATATGTATTCGTTTTTTGCACATTGATACTGGCGTTGCTCTAAGCTCCATCGTCATTGTTGAAAATAGATCCGATGAGCAGGCTATTAATTATAACGGCTTTGCTGCACTCGTTTCCGACAGGGTGAATCATCGATTGCTACATTCCTTGACTGTCCCAGACCTTGCAGTGAGGAAATAATAGTCCTGTTCAAAAGAATTCATTACAAATTCCTTCACCTGACTCATAAAAGCATTCCCGTTTGATGGCATTCGCCTTTCCGGTAGGGATCGAATACAGGGCGTTTGGTATCTTCATAGGCCCCTTATCCAACCAGAACTGTTATGACTGCAAAAGAAATCCTGAAAGAACTTGAAGGCTACGGAAATGCTCAGACCAAAAAAACCCTGATGACCCACGGGGCAAAGGAGCCCCTCTTTGGCGTCAAGGTGCAGGACCTGAAAAAGATCCTCAAAAAGACAAAGAAAAACCACCAGCTCTCCCTGGATCTCTATGCCACCGGCAACTCGGATGCCATGTATCTGGCCGGCTTGATGGCCGACGAAAACCAGATCACCCAGGAACAACTGCAAACCTGGGTCGAACAGGCCTACTGGTCCTATCTCTGCGAATACGCCGTACCCTGGGTGGCTGCCGAATCGCCTCACGGCTTCGACCTGGGCCTGCAATGGATCGAGTCCGACCGCGAAACCATCGCAACCGCCGGTTGGAGCACCCTGGCCTATTTTGCCGCAGTACGGGAAGATGACGAACTGGACATCGATGCCTATGTCCGGCTGCTCGACAGGGTTGAAAAAAACATCCACACTGCCCCGAACCGGGTACGGTATACCATGAACGGTTTTGTGATCGCCATCGGCACTTATGTCAAGGCCCTCACCGAAAAGGCCAAAGCTACAGGTGGAAAGATCGGTGTGGTCTCTGTCAACATGAATGGCACCGCCTGCAAGGTCCCCCTCGCTACTGCGTATATTGATAAAGTCATCGACAAAGGACGTGTGGGCGTTAAGCGAAAAACGGCGAGATGCTAAAATTCCCGATGTTTACATGCTCGACCCACAAAACAGGATCGCATGAAAAACATCTGTATCGTCTTCTTTTCCTTCTTTTTGACTACCTCACTGTCCGCTCAATGGACCCAGGTCTCCGCACCTCCTGAAGGGTTCCGGACCGACCATACCTTCGGGTTTGCCATCAATGGCACCGGCTACCTCGTCACCGGAAAGACCCCCAACGGGATCACAGCCTCCGTTTACAGCTATTCTCCAGACCTGGATGAATGGACACAACTGCCGGACTTTCCCGGCGGCACGCGCGGTTTCGCCATTGGCGATGTCTGGGAAGACAAGGCCTACTTCGGTTTCGGCCGGGGCATCAGCCCGGACTCCACCGAAGAGGCACAGAAAAATGACCTCTGGTCATATGACCCTTCGACAGAGCAGTGGACGGAGCTGGCCAGCTGCCCCTGTACACCGCGTATCCATCCGGCCTTTGTCGCACATCAGGGAAATATCTATGTCGGCATGGGGAGCACCACCGGGATCGGCAACCTCAACGACTGGTGGCAGTACAATATCGCTACGGATACCTGGACCCAAAAGCCGGACCTGCCCGGACCCACACGCCACCATCCCTATCAGTTTGCAGTAGGCGACTACGTCTATGCCGGATTCGGCCATGGCAGTGAAGAGCCCAAGATCTACAAGACCTGGTTTCGGTTCGATCCCACCGATGACACCTGGACCCAGGTAGCGGATATACCCGACCAGGGCCGTGTGGCCGGCACACAGTTTTCCCACAACGGCTATGGCTATGTACTGAGTGGCGACGGAGAGGATCATGATTCCATGGAGACCGGAGAGTTCTGGCGATATGATGCGGATTCCAATCAATGGACGCAACTCCTCCCCCACCCCGGTGCTTCCCGATGGGCCCCGGCCTCGTTTATCCTGGATAACGAAGTCTATGTGATCAATGGCTCTTCCTTTGGCAACTATGATGTGGAAGCGTACAAGTATGATCTGGGCGAACCGACCACCCCGCTTTCCGATCCGTGGACTGGTGCCACGGTCCGCCTTTATCCCAATCCCTTTTCCGGACAATTCAATATTCAGGTGGAAGGAGAAGGCACGCTGCCCGGAACTCCCGTGCACTTCAGTATGTACGATATGCTGGGGCACCTCGTACATCGTTCCGTCCTGGACCCACAGCTGACCCAACCGGATCTGCGTCATCTTCGGGATGGCCATTATTTTGGTGTCCTCTCCTCCGATCAATCGATATTGACATCCAGGATCATCACCAAAAAGTCCGAATAAAACCGCTGAACATGATGTACACAGCCCATCCTGGAAATCTCTTGAGATCGATGATGCTGGCCTTGCTGGCCATGGGAATGTTTTCCTGCTCTTCACCCGCTCCTGACGTTGCTACATTTTCGGGGGACCAGGAAGCCGTGGCCCTGGCCGATCAGATGTTTGAGGCGATCGGAGGAAAAACTGCCTGGTGTGAACTGACCTCCCTGTACATTAAAGCGGAACACACCGAACCGCAAATGGAAATTCCCTACCAGTCTGAGATCTAGCGGGCCATTGATCGCTTTGAACTGGTCATTGAACAACAGAATGATTCCTTCCATGTCAAAGGCGTCGTCAACCAGGAAGGTGGCACTATCCGGTATTATGACAAGCGGGATACCTTTCGAACCCTCACTGCAGATCAGTTGAACGCCTGGGAATTTGATCATAATCACAACATTTATGTGCTCTTGCACAACCTGGGTTGTCATCCGGAGAACTACCGGGTAGAATTGGATGAGGACAGACAACTGAGCTTCTTCCAGGATTCGGTTTTCCTGACCCGTTTCGGGCTGGATGATCACCGGAGACCCTATCTCTTCTATGCCCCTCATCCGGATGGCACCGTCACCGGTTCCATTTTTTCCCATTGGGGGACAGACAACGGCCTGGTCCATTCTGCCGGTGGCCATCCACTGGACAGCAATTTTATGTATCGTACAGAGATCTGGCAACCGGGGACAGCGACCCTGACCGAGCTATTCGGAGACCAGATCTTCAGTATCGAATAAATGGCCGGTTTTCGCTTTTGCCCGATCCTGACCTTCGAGTCGTCTTTGTCGGTTTGGATAATCTCCCATCGGGCTATCGTTCGAATGGAAGCAGGACATGAACCACTTTCTGACCACAAGCGGCAGAACCGCTATATTCGGAAGGATTTGTTTAATCTCGGTTCTCCCTAATTCTCCCGCATGACCTTTCACTTCCAGGCCATCTCCTCTGTATTTCTCACAGGGCTACTTTTGATGAATTTTACCCCTGCGTCGGCGGCCACCATTTATGTGGATCATCAGCTGACCGACAATTGTGCCGGCACCTATTCCATTACAAACCGTGATTGCTCCGGTACGGACGGGAACGCTTTTTCCAGCCTGGCCAATGCTGCTGCAGTCGCTGAAGCCGGGGATCTGGTGCTGATCAGAGGCGGCGTCTACCCGGAGCAGCTGGCCCCGCAACACTCCGGCACACCGGACAATTATATTACGTACAAACCTTACGGCAACGAAAAGGTCACCATCACCGGTCCAACTCTGTCGCCGGCTATCTGGCTGGAAGAAAAAAACTACATCATCCTGGATGGGCTGGAAATCATCAACGTGCGCCGCTGGCTGGCCTGCCTGGGCGGGCATCACAATATCATTCAGAACAATGTATTCCGAAATGCACAGGACAGTGGTGGCAGCTCCAAAACCGGACTGTTTTTCCAGAATGCAGACTACAATCAAATTCTGAATAATGTGATCGACAGCACCACTCAGGATAATATTGGCATGGTCCAGAGCAATTACAACCTCATCCAGGGAAATACCATCACCCGGGCCGCGCATACACTGTGGGCCATAAAATGCGGCAGTTTTAACGTCATCCGAAAGAATTATTTCCACAATGCCTTCCAGAAGATCGGCGAGATCTATGACTGTGATGGAGTGGGTTATGGCAGCTCAACTTTTCCGAAAATAACAGCGGTGGATGATACCCGTCATAATGTTGTCGAGCAAAACATTTTTGCCTATACCCATACACCCGTTGACGCATCACCCTATGCCGGCATTCAATACGCGGCTCAACGGGGTATTATTCGAAAAAACATCTTTTACCATTGTACAGGCATGCCCATTTCCCTAACCTTGTATGCGGATGAGGCGACCTATAACTATGGCAACCGGATTTATCACAATGTGATGGTTGACAATCATTTCGGGGCGATGGAAGTTCCCGCTTCACCCGGCGGATATACCTGCTACGACAATACGATCCGAAATAACATTTTCTACAAAAATGATTTTATCCAATACGACTTCAGATGGGACTGGTATGACCTCCTGCATGAACAGCCTATACAGGTCATGATCAGTCGGTCATCCACGATCCTGGATACGTATACAGCCTTGTTTGATCACAATAATTTCTTCCATGAAATGCCGGATGAATTGTACATCATTGCTTATGGTGACAGGACATCCAGTTCCAATCCACCCCCACACACCCTGTCCTGGTGGGAGGCCAACCACGCCTATTTTGTGCAGAACAAACAGGCCGACCCCCTTTTCGCAGATACCTTACAGAAGGACTTCCGCTTGCAGGCTGGCAGCCCGATGATCGATGCCGGCCGCTTTCTGGCCAGAACAGTCGGTTCCGGGACGAATAGTCAAACAATGGTGATCGATTCTGCCGGGTATTTCATGGATGGATTTGGCATCGACGGAGTCAGTGGAGATACCATTCAGCTGGAAGGGCAGACCCAACGCGCTGTCATTACCAGTATTGACTACACCACAAATTCCCTGACACTGGATGGACCACTTTCCTGGACCGATGGTCAGCAGATCGGCTTGCCATATGAAGGCACAGCACCGGACATAGGAGCGTTTGAATTTCCCGGATCCACATCCATTCAGATGGATAAACGATCTGATTTCAGGATCGATATTTACCCGAATCCAGGTACCGGGATATATGCCATCAAGTCAACTGTGCAGCATATAGACTATCTCCGGGTGTTCAACACAATGGGGGAATGTGTATATCGATCTGATCATCTGCCAATGAACATCGATTTGTCCGGCATGCCTAGCGGACTTTACGTCCTGAAAACCGGAATGCGTGATAGTGAATGTATCCGGAAATTCATCCTTCAACCGTAAATCCATCCCTCATGAATTGTTCTCTTTTTTCCGAGGAGAACTCATGTTGATCAGGACGGGGGTTATTGAGTTATTGCGTTATTGGGTTATTTCGAAAGAAAGTCCATAGATCTGGCAATGAGGAATGCAGGAATGAGGAACAAAGAAATGAGGAATGAGGAACAAAGGAATGAGGAATGTAGGAATCAGGGCCGAATAATCATCACCGGATGGCGAATGTGCAAGGAAAGTAGCCCGATAAACAATTATTCAGGTGAATAGAATATCTTAGGGGAAACGTCAAACGACTCGGCTATTGGCTATGACCCAACTTGTTCAGTCCCGAATGGCCATCCAGCTTTTTCTCCAGGCCCTGTTTATTTTGGCAATTGGTTTTACAACGCATGGCCAGGATGTCCGTGCATCGATGCTCCCGATAGAATCATCCGTTCAAGATCAGTGGATCGACAGTTTGCTGTTGCCCTTGTATCCACTTTTAGACAGGGAAGAATGGCAAGAGGCTGACATGCTGTTGGAACGACTGTCCCGAGAGGTGAAAAAGGAATATGGCAAAACCTCCCCTGCCTATGCCACTGTCTGTCAGGCTTACGGCCGTCTATGGAGTGATCAGGAGAATGATTCTGCTGCCGAAGCGTGGTTTTTGGAAGCCAGGGACATCCGCAAGAAGACCCTGGGCCAACATCATCCGGCATATGCCGAAAGTCTGATGGACCTGGGTCAGACCTGGATATACCTGGGTCAGCTCGACAAGGCCTGGCCCTGCCTTCTTGAAGCAGCAGATGTTCTGAACGGCCGTGAAACCATTGACCGGGTCGAACTGCTCAACCTGATGGCAGAGTACCACACCATCAAGAGTCAATACAATGAAACCATACCCCTCTACCGGGAAGTGATCCGACTGATCGGGAAGATCCACGGGGAAGATCATCCTGAATATGTCTATGCCCTCAACAACCTGGCTGAAACCTATCGCAATCTGGCCCGATTCAACATGGCTGAACCGATCTATCTGGAAGCCATCGCCATCGCAGAAAAAACCGGAGGAAGATCTGATACAACCTGTGGCATGCTCATCAACAATCTGGCCTTATTGTATTATGATGCAGGTGAGTTTGAAAAGGCAGAACCCCTTTTTCTGGAGGCATTGGACATCGCGGAAAGGAGCTTCGGCCGGGAGCATATCGCCTATGCACAGCATGCCAACAATCTGGCTCAACTTTATCTCGAAACCGGCCAATTTGTCAAGGCAGAAACCCATTTCCTCCACGCCCTTGACATCACGGAGAAAAACCAGGGAAAAGAGGATCCGGAATACGGTGGTTACCTCGGCAATCTGGGCCGTCTTTACCTGGAGACAGAGCAGTATGACAAGGCCTTGCCCCTGCTATTGGAGAGCCTCGAGAATACCCGCAGGCACTTTGGTCAAGAGCATGAATATTACGCCATCTGCACGCATGACCTCGGTCGGTACTACCAGTGCACCGGCCAATTCGAACAGGCGCGCAAGCATCACCAGGAGGCTACGAAAATAGTAAAGACCGTCTTTGGCAATTCCCATCCAATGGTCGGGTATTATCTCCTCTTTCTGGGCAACTCCGCCCATTCCCTGGGCTTTGAAAGGGAAGCCGAATCCATCTTGCAGGAGGCCCGGTCCATCATTGAAGCCTCCCTGGGTAAATCCGACCCATGGGCTATTGCGTGCCTGAATGCGCTGGCCATGCTTTATGAAAGCCAGGCCAGATATCCGGAGTCTACAGCATTGATGATGGAAGTCCTGCCCCTTGAACAAAATCGCATCATGATGGGGGTCCAATTCCTTTCTGAACAGGAATTGGTCGGGTATCTTTCCGTGACCCGACAAAGCGGTGCAAATCTGTATCGCACCCTGTTTGCAAGGCCGGTGGCCCAGGCGGGAGTACTGCCTGCGCTCAGTTTTGACAATGCCCTGTTTGAAAAAGGCTTTCTCCTGCAAGCGGCATTCAGGCTTCGCAACCTCGCCAATGCGACGCCAGAAGCCGCTGTGATCAACACGGAGCTTAAATCCTGCCGGCGGCACATCGCCCATTACCTGTCCAAACCCCTCGCGGACCGACAGCACCTGAAGACACTGGAGGATCGGGCAAATCGCCTGGAGCAACAACTGGCCCGGATGATAGCCGGGTATGCCGAGGTCATCCAACAGGTCAAGTGGACCGAGGTACGAAATGCCCTGCCACCCGAAGCCATCGCTATTGAATTCATCCATTTTGCCATTGATGCTGATGAGCAGAATGACCGTATTGGCTATGCCGCCCTGCTACTTCGGCCGGATGCGGAACAGCCCTTGTTTATTCCGTTGTTTATGGAATCTGACTTGTCTCTTCTGGTCCATGCAGGGCATGTTCGCAAAGCAGATTATGTCAATGACCTTTACGCCGGGACTGACCGGGGATTGGTGCAGCCTGCCACAGGGCGAAAGTCACTGTACGACCTGATCTGGGCGAAGATCGACGCTGCAGGCCTGCAAGGGGTTTCCACTGTGTATTATGCCTCCTCCGGAGTATTACACCGTCTCAACCTGGGTGCCATTGCCATAGACGATGAAACGATCCTGTCGGACCGGTATCAGTTTATTGGCCTCGGCAGTACCCGACAAATTGTGATCAAACCGGATCTTCCCATACACATGCGCAATGCCCTCCTGGTGGGTGGTGTACACTTTGATCCAGATCCGGCCCGGATGTCTATTGAAGACGGAACAGAGTTGGCCAGCCGAGCCTCTTCCGGATCACAGAATGGCCTTGATGCCCAAGATGAACGTTGGTCATATCTTACCTGGACAGAAAAGGAAGTCGTACATATTGCCAAGACATTGTCGGCTGAAGGCTTTCATCCGGACTCCTATTCCGGAATGGACGCCACCGAAGATGCGATCAAAAGCCTGGGTGAATCCGGACCTTCACCCCGGATCCTTCATCTGGCTACCCATGGTTTTTTCTTTCCCGACCCAGAGAGAAGGAAGGAGAATCCTGGCGTCTCTCCTTATGGCATTGCATTCAAACAGTCTGATCACCCCATGATCCGGTCGGGTCTGATCCTGGCCGGTGGAAACTATGCCTGGCAGTACGGAAAACCGCAGCAGGATGTCCGGGAAGATGGCATTCTCACTGCCTATGAGATCAGCCAGATGGACCTGACCGGCACCGAATTGGTCGTGCTTTCTGCCTGCGAGACCGGCCTGGGTGACATCCGGGGAAACGAAGGGGTATATGGTTTGCAACGAGCCTTCAAGATCGCCGGAGTGAGATATCTGATCATGTCCCTTTGGCAGGTCCCCGATCGCCAGACCATGCAGTTTATGGCCTCCTTCTATAACAACTGGCTCGGAAAGGGCGATGCTGATCAGCACATGGATATTCCCGAAGCCTTTCGCCAAACACAGCGCGACATGCGTGATCGCTTTTTTGATCCCTATTCCTGGGCGGGGTTCGTGCTGGTTGAGTGAGCTTGCCAGGTTCTGCGCATTAATGAGTCACTGCCAGTTTTCAGTAGAACGGATATTGTCGGCAGGGGACTACACTGTGGCGACCGGATGATCCCGTAAATTGCCATGTGGCCAGATATCTGGCCAGAAACCAGACGCAGAAAACCCGAGGGATCTGAGTTCAGTATGTTTACCAATTCCTTTTCGGTATGTTCATGTCAAATTAAGTCGCGTATGTATCTTCCTTTTAGAAAAATAGGTTGCCTCGGTATTTCCGTTTCTATGCTCATCCTTTCCAGCTGCAGTGAGCCATCCGAAACCGACCCAACGGAGCCTGTCCATTCGACCATCGCAATGCAACCAACCCCATTGACCCCGGATCAGGAAGACGTGAAAGCCACAGTAGAACGGTTCCTCTTCGTAGCTGGCAATTACGACCTGGAAGACATGGATGACATGATCCTGGACAAGGCCAATATCGGCATCTGCCGGATCCGGGAGGGCGCCTGGCAAAATTCGATCATCACCTTTGAAGAATATAAAGCGAATGCCCGTAACCGCGAACTAGGACCCTATTACGAGCCCGTCCG
The DNA here is from genome assembly GCA_030429045.1 of Bacteroidia bacterium. Lineage (GTDB taxonomy): Bacteria > Bacteroidota > Bacteroidia > Chitinophagales > Saprospiraceae > JAGNXB01. The sequence continues at coordinate 11,540 of JAUIEA010000104.1, forward strand.
GAACTGGGATATCCTGGTGAATGAAGGACAGCTCGCCTTTGTCAAGGCCGATGCCATCCTGCATAAATTTGGTGTCCCCACCTCTCATAATGTAGACTACTTTACCCTCCTCAAAGAAAATGGAGCCTGGCAATTCCTCAACCTGTCCTTTACGACAAAACGGCTTCCGGAAGAGGAACAGGTATTTGACCTGGAACTATTTGCCAGAAGTTATGCCCAGGCCTGGAGTGGTCGCCGTCCCGAATTTGTGGCCATGTTTTTTGAAGAGAATGGCACCTTGCGCGTCAATGATGGCGAACCCGCAACCGGTAGAAAGGAGATCTCCGGGATCGCACAAGGGTTCATGACAGATCTCCCGGATATGGAGGTCCGCTTCGACAGCCTGTTGCAGAAGCCCGATCAGATCCAGTTCCACTGGACCCTTCTGGCCACCAATACCGGTCCGGGAGGAACAGGCAATCCGGTCAATGTCAGTGGTTACGAAGAGTGGACGATCGGCGAAAATGGATTGATCCAGAAATCGCAGGGACACTTTCCGTCAGAAGAGTATGCTCGACAAATCCAGGGAGGCTTGTAAAACAGATTTCGATTGGGCAGTTGGTCCATCGCCCCCGCAATTCCCTGCTGATCTCTAACCTGAATACACCCTTCCATGTGAGCTCCCATCACCACCCGACCCGGAGACCCGGATGTCATTCAGATCCGGGAGACTCCTCTACCGGACAGCTCACCCGGCCGTGTCCTGATCCAGGTCAAGGCTTTCGGATTGTACAGGTCAGAGCTCTTTACCAGGCGTGGCGAATCTCCGGGTGTATCCTTTCCCCGCATTCAAGGCATCGAATGCCTTGATGTGGTGGCCAACAACCACCTGATACAACCGTCAACATGAGTTGATTTCACCTTTTACATTTTCGTTACATCCTTTTACGCCATGGATTTGCGGACCTTCCACCGTGCCGATACTTTTGATGTATTCGTTCACCAATCCATGACCAGTATGTACCGCCACATTCTGTTTGCCCTCTTGACGCTCTTCTTGACCGCCTGCCACCAGAGCCACGATCATACACAGGCAGTGGCCGTCCACCAGGTTGCAACTGCAAGCCTTGAAGCCACCGGTGCATTCAAGGCCATAACCCCCTCCGCCATGGATATGGTTTTTCAATCCCTGGATGGTGGAAATACCTGGCAGGACATCACCCGGGGTTTACCTCCGGATCTGTCTGCAACCACACTGTATGCGCATCACGGTGAAGTCTTTCTGGGGACCATGAACGGGATCTACAGCAACCGAACAGTTCCTCCGATGGCACCAGTTTGGGAAAAAGAACACTTGCTGGATGTTCTCCAGCACGAGTTCATTTCCACGATTATGCCAGCAAGTGGTGGCGCCATCGCAAGGAGTCATCCCAGTGGTTTCTTCCAACAGATCCCCGGCACCGGAATGTGGAAGCCGGTCTTCCAGGAGTTGGCCAGCCAGGAAGTCAACACCCAACTGACCTGTGCGGATGGTTCTCAACTGATCACCACCAATCATGGCATCTTTCGGTCCCTGTATGGTGCGGGACAGTGGGGACGGGTGTTCGCCCAGGGGCAGGTACTCAGCATGATTGAAGTGGATGGTGTGCTCCTGGGGGCCGGGGAGATCGGGGTTGTCCGCTCCACCGATGGAGGTACCCACTGGACCTGGGTCCTGACGGAAGAAGGACGATCCCGTAAAACCGTTTTGATCGATGACGATGTCTATGCCATCAGCATGGGTGGTGGCACACGCGAAGAACACCGGCGGG
>JAUIEA010000105.1 GCA_030429045.1 Bacteroidia bacterium
GCCAACGAGACTACAGCACCTATAATGTGAACTACCGGTTGGACAATCGCAAGGGCAGGATCTTCAATGTGGATGCCGACTATGGTCGGTACCGGAATACCAGCAACCGCAACCAGCCCAACCGATACTACGATGCCACCGAGGAAAACCTGCTTTCCGAAGACATCAATTTCTTTGACACCCCGACGGATATCGATATCTACACCTTCAAGGTCGATTACGAGGAGGAAGTCCTCGGCGGGAAACTGGCTGTCGGAACGAAATTGAGCCGGGTAGCATCCAAGAATCAATTCTGGTGTACGACGTCTTCGATGACCAGCAAAACCTCAATATCCAGCAGTCCAACACCTTCGACTATGACGAGGATGTATATGCCGGGTATGTCAATTACGCCCGCCCGATCAATGATGCCTGGAGCTTCTCTGCCGGCATTCGTGCCGAGCAGACCGATGCCGTTGGTAACCTGGTCGCCTTTGATGTCAACCTGATGGAGCCACCGGTAGAATTGAACTACCTCAACTGGTTCCCCTCCGCAGGCCTGACCTGGCAGATGTCTCCGAAGCAGACCTTTGCCCTGAATTACGGTCGTCGGATCAACCGCCCGGATTACAATGTGCTCAACCCCTTCAACAACCAGCTCAGTCAGCTGTCCTACGAGAAGGGTAATCCATTCCTCCGGCCAGAGATCGTCAACAATCTCGAGCTGGGGTATACGCTCAACTATCGCTACAATTTCAAGGTGGCCTATAGCAAGACCATGGATCAGATCACCCGGTTGATCGGCCCGGATGAAAATGACCCGCGCGCCAATTTCATCACCTGGGAAAACCTGGCAGAGCAAACCGTCTGGAGCATGAATATCAGCGCCCCGATCCAGGTGATGAAGGGCTGGAGCTCCTATATCAACCTCAATGCCTCTCACCTGGACAACCAGGCGGATTATGGTGACGGTGCGATTGTGGATGTACAGGCCTTTACCTACAATATCTATCAGCAATCCACATTTGACCTGCCCTTCGGCTTCAAGGGGGAGATATCCGGATGGTTTTCCGGCCCGGGCATCTGGGGAGGTGTCTTCAACTATGACACCAGCTGGAGCCTCGATGTCGGCTTGCAGCGCCGATTCCTGAACGATGCAGTGAATATCCGCCTCAATGCCAGTGACCTCTTTTACGAGTCCGGATGGTCTGGCACTTCCGAATTCGATGGTCTGATCACCACCGGTGCCGGCAACTGGGACAGCAGAAGAGTCAGCCTGAGCATCAGCTACGATATGGGCAACCGCAATGTCAAATCCAGGAAACGAAGCACAGGCCTGGAAGACGAGGCCAAGCGCGTTGGCTCTCAATAACCAGCACCGCTTCATCCCGTTTTGAACGCCATACCCGACCCCGGGTATGGCGTTTCTTTGAAGGGGCCCCTCCCTGAAAGCGCGATGGTCTACTACGCCCGGGCCTACCCGGGTGTCTCACCTGCCAGGTGTTGGAACAAGGAGGCCACCAGATCAGACAAAGGAAAACTATCCGCCGACCGGTCTTTTGCTATTTTTGTGGTCTGAATGAACCGGAATCCAACCACATGATCAGGGTAGGTCTTTTTTTTGGAGGTCCCTCGCGCGAACGGGAGATCAGTTTTGCGGGCGGACGTACCGTCTTTGACAATCTGAACAAGCAACTGTTCGAACCTGTCCTGTTTTTCATTGACAGCCACCGCAATCTGATCGAGTTGGAATGGAGCTACATGTACAAAGGCACCATTCGTGATTTCTACCCCCCTGCCGGGGATCTTCCACCCAGCCCCCACCATTTCCAGATCTACCTCGAGTCGCTCTCCTCCCTGACGGATGTAGACATGCACCGGATCGCCGGATCTGTGGGGACCCTTTGCCAGTGGACCGATCTGGCTGACCGCATCGATATCGCCTTCCTGGCCCTGCACGGCGAATTTGGGGAGGACGGACAGATCCAGGGATTGATGGAAAGCCTGGAAATCCCCTACACCGGCAGTGGCATTCGTGCCAGTGCGATCGGTATTGACAAGGGTATTCAGAAGAAACTCATGCACGCCGGAGGGTTCCCCGGACCCACTCACCAGGTGATCTCCCGCCAGGCCTGGATCAAAGGCGACCCGGTGGCCATCTTCAACGCGGCGAAAGCCACCTTCGGGGACAAACTGGTGATCCGCCCGGCCAATCAGGGCTCCTCCATCGGGGTCTCGATCATTGACCTCCAGGATGTGGAGACCTTCTGCCGGGCCATGGACCTGGCTTTCTTCCGCTGGCACCTGAAGGCCGAAGAGTGGCAGCAGATGGACCCGGAAGAACAGGTGCAATGGGTGCGTCAGATGAGTGATATCCGCAGCGGCAGCGGGTTCCCCCTGTCACTGAATGGAAAACAGATTTTCCATCCGGAAGAACTTTTGTCCGCCCTCCGTACCAGCAAGGAGACCACCTGGCTCCTGGAAAGCGAATCAGCTGAACATACCGTCCTGCTGGAAGGATTTATCACGGGCAAGGAATTCTCCTGCATCGTCATTCGCAAGGAGGATGGCAGCGCCGTGGCCCTGCCGCCCACTGAGATCATCAAGGGGGGGGAGGTGTTTGATTACCGTTCCAAATACCTGCCCGGCCTCTCCCGGAAAGAAACGCCCATCCATCTCCCTGAGGAGAAGATCCAGGCGATCCGCTCCGAATGCGAGCGCCTCTTCCATTTCCTGGATTTTCAGGTCTACGCCCGGATTGACGGGTTCATCCAGGCAGATGGCACCATCTTCCTGAACGACCCCAATACCACCTCGGGCATGATGCCCTCCTCCTTCTTCTTCCACCAGGCGGCGGAGATCGGGATCAATCCCTCCCAATTCCTCACCTATATCATCCGCACCTCCCTCCAGGAACGTCTGGATCATGCTACTGCAAAACCTCGATGGTCCGGATTTCTGGACCAGTTGGACACCGCCCTGCATCAATTGCATCAGCAGGAAGCCAGCCAGAAGCGCATTGCCGTGATCCTGGGCGGATATAGCACCGAACGACATATCAGTGTGGAGAGTGGGCGGAATATCTACGAGAAACTTTCTTCCTCGGCCAAATATGAACCCATTCCGGTTTTCCTGACTGGCAGTCCTGGCAATCACCAGCTCTACCTGATCCCGGTCAACCTGCTGCTGAAGGACAATGCCGATGATATCCACGACCGGTTGAAAAACTGGTTGGTCCACCCGGTGATCGAGCAGATTAAGGAGCAATGCCGGGAGGTGACAGCAAAGTATGCCTACGCAGATGCCACCTTTGCCCCTCGTTCCATCACCTATGAGGATCTGGCAAAGGAGGTCGACGGGGTCTTCATCGCCTTGCACGGCAGGCCCGGCGAAGACGGTGAGGTCCAGGAAAACCTCGATCGCATCGGCTTGCCCTACAATGGTTCCGACGTCCAGTCGTCCCGGATCACCATCGACAAATACCGCACCCTGCACCTGCTTGGTGAGCAGGGCTTTCCGGTGGCCCGACAACATCTGGCGTCCAGGGCGCTCTGGAAATCGGACCCGGAATCCTGGGTCGCCGAGTTGGAACAGCTCTTCTCCTATCCGTTTATTGGGAAGCCTGTCGATGATGGTTGTAGTTCAGCGGTCAAGGTCATCAAGAACCGAACGGCGCTGAAGGCCTTTGCCGGGGCGTTGTATCGCCAGGTGGAAGCCGTGCCGGCAGATCTGGTCCAGGCCCTGGGACTGAAACCGAAAGAAGAGTTTCCCCGAAAGGAGTATATCCTGTTCGAAACCCTGATCTCCAAAGAAGGCACCAGCCACTTTCTGGAGGTCACGGGCGGACTGGTCACCCACTGGCAGGATGGCGAATGGACCTATGAGGTCTTCGAACCCTCCGAGGCCCTGGCAGGCAGTGAGATCCTCTCCCTGGAGGAGAAGTTTCTCGCAGGCGAAGGGCAGAATATCACCCCGGCCCGATTCAGCCCCGACCCCGGCGAGGCTGCCCGGATCTCCGCACTGGTCCGGAAAGATCTCGAACGCGCAGCCCGCATTCTGGGCGTCCGCGGCTATGCCCGCATTGATGCCTTTGTCAAGATCTTCGACGATGGCCGGGTGGAAACCTGGATCATCGAGGTCAACTCCCTGCCCGGCATGACACCCGCTACCTGCATCTTCCATCAGGCAGCCATCAACGGATATACACCCTATCACTTCATCGATCAGATCCTCGAATTCAGCTTCCATGAGCGCACCTCCCGCCAACTTACTTGACCGTCTGAAGTCCTGGTTGAATGCCTTTTTGCAGTTCATCAGCTCAGCACTGTTCATCAATAACCTGATCGCCCTGATCGGTGTCTCCCTGTTCTTGATCCTGTTTGTGTCCTGGTGGTTGCGATGCTATACCCATCACGGGCAGAAGCTGAACATCAAGAATTATGTGGGCATCCTGCATACCGAAGCTGCAGAGGATGCGGAGGAGCACAGTTTCGAGTTGATCGTCGAAGACAGCCTCTTCATGGTGGGCAAGCCCGGCGGTATTATCCTGGCCCAGAATCCGGTGGCGGGGTCGAAGTTGAAGGAGAATCGGAAGATCTACGTCACCATCACCAAGGACCAGGCCGATCAGATCCCGTTTGCCAGCCTGCCGATGATGTATGGCAAGGAGATCAACATGGTCCGCAAGATCCTCAAGCAGCAATACCAGATCAATTGTGAGATCCTGAGCGAACGTTATGACCAGGGGCCTCCCAATGTGATCCTCGAGGTCATGTATAATGGCGAAACCCTGGTAAACGCCCAGCGAAAAAACCCGAGCAAGGATATCATGGTCAGCAAGGGCTCCACGATTCAGGTCATCATTTCCAAGGATGTCAGCGAGTCCGTGCAGATGCCCGACCTCAGTTGTCAGCCACTGACAGAAGCTGATTTCCTGCTCAATGCAAACCGGCTGGTGCTCGGGGAGATCCACCTGGATGAGACCGTTACCAATCGTTTTTCTGCATTCGTGATCCGCCAGGACCCGCCATATGCGCCGGGTAAGATCCTGACCAAAGGGGATACCATCGCCGTCTGGCTGACCCAGGCCAAGCCTGCCCGTTGCCCGGAAACCATCCCCGGAGGCGGGCTGGATGAAGAATAGGAAGCAACATCTCCACCTTGTTTACGTTCCAATCTGTGAAATTATTCCCTATGTCCTCATCGGTACTTTATCTGCGTTCTCTGCTGTTCCTTTCCTGTTTCCTGGCGCTGGGTCACCTGTCGGCCCAGATCGAAGAAATACCCCTCTCCGGCTATCCGGAGGTCGTGCGTGAATTCGAGCGCGCCGACGTCAGGATGCCTTCCACCGCCCCAGCCCGGTTTCGTGGAAGCGCCAGTGATGCGGTCTGTGTCACTGCCGGCAGTGCCACCTCACTCTGTGTGGACACCATTGGAATCGGCCCGGACGCTACGGTGAATATCGTGGATTGTGGTCCCCTTTCGTTTGGTACGGTCACCCAGGACACCGGGTGTATCCGGTATACCGCCAATACGGGGGTCATCCTCGGAACCGATCAGGTTTGCCTGGAAGTCTGTGACAGTGCCGGTGACTGTACAACGACCACATTTACGGTGACGGTCCATCGCGCCCGGCTGTATGAGAATGCCGGGCTGACCGTGATGGATATCGAAACTGAACAGGAGATCTGCCTGACCCCGGATGCCGACCTGGAGACCCCGATCTATTCCCTGGTCGGCAGTCCGACGCGCCAAACGGGTTCGGTGATCACCCTGAATAATTGCTTTCGCTACGTGTCCAGTCGCTTTGCCGGACTGGACCAGGTCATTTATCAGGCCACCTATCCCGAGTGTGTACGGGATACCTTCATTCATCCCTTTCGCATTGTCGGTGATACCATCCAATTGCCCTTCTTTGACGACTTCTCCTACCCTGGCCCCTACCCCGATCCCACCAAATGGCTGGACAACAAGGCCTTTGTCAATGACCGGATGGCCTACCAGCCCCCCTCCATCGGCGTGGCGACCCTCGACGGAGTGGACGAACGCGGAAAGCCCTACCCCATCGATTCGACCTATCGGGATTACCTGACATCAGCTTATATCGACCTGTCGGGATATTCCGAAAATGACAATATCCTCTTCAGCTTCTGGGCCCAACCGAAAGGGCTGGGCTTCCGGCCGGAGACCAAGGATTCCCTGATCGTAGAATTCAAGGATATGAACGGTGTCTGGCAGGTGGCCGAACAGATCACAGGATACCTGGCATTTGTTCCCTCCGACAGCCTGGCTCCATTTGTCTATCGGGCCTATGGCATCGGCGAACCTGAATACCTCTACAACGGGTTCCAGTTCCGTTTCCGCAATCGCTCCGACCTGACCGGGGCTCTGGACCTGTGGCATATCGACTATGTCCGCATGGATCAGAACCTGACCAAGGAAAATGAGGATATTGCGTTCACGGCCCGGCCCAACCCCCTGTTGAACCGATATACCGCCATACCCTGGCGTCATTTTCTACAGGACCCCAACCAATGGTTGCTACCCCAATTGGAGATCGGCCTGTTCAATCACTTTCCCGTGATCGAATCCGCCAACCCCAGTGAGGTCAGAATTACCGACCGTCTCAGCGCTCAACCGTTGGTCAACAATATCACCCTGCTGGAACTGCCCCCTATCGCACCGGTCAATCAACGTGACCTCACGCCCGGGCGGCACTCCTTCGTGAATACCCTGAATGCCCCCAACCTCATCGCGGACCTGCAAGGCTTCCCGCCTTCGGGCCCGGGTGTCGACCTCGAAGTGGTGTATCGCTTCGAGCAGGACCAGGAACAGAATTCTGGTGAACCGGTGGCATTGCGCAACAACGAAGTACGTCACGCCACCAACCTGACCAACTATTTTGCCTACGACGACGGTTCGGCAGAAAGCGCCATTGTCGCCACCAAGACCGGGACACAGGTGGCCGTAGAGTATGAAGCCACCGTGGCCGATACCCTGCGTGCCATCCAGTTTCACTTTCCCCGGTACAATGTGGATGCCACCACGCAATATTTCAATTTGCGTATCTGGTCGGGCAGCCTGAATACTGAACCGATCTATGCGGACTTCTTCCTCAAGCCGTTCTACCCGGACCTGGTATTTGCCGACTCTCTACAAGCCTTTACGACGTATGTCCTGTATGATGAGGATGACAATGCCGTCGGCATCCCCCTTCCTGCCGGACCCTTTTTTGTCGGCTGGCAACAGGGCAGCAACGTGGACAACTCCATACCGGTCGGGTATGATAAAAACAACCCCGACGGCTCGCAACATGCCTGGTTGAATACCTCCGGCAGCTGGCTGAAATTCCCCATCTCCCTGCAGGGAGCCTTGATGATCCGTCCGGTGGTGGGCGATCACACCCCGACCAACACACCGGACCTGGCAGCCGTAGAACATCCCCTGGAAGCATCCCTGAAGGTCTACCCCAACCCCAGCCGGGGCATGATCTGGCTGGATGCCGGACTACCTGCCGGACAATGGACGATCCAGGTGGTGGATATGTTGGGACGGAATATCGTCAGCTTTCCCTGGAGTGCCATGGTGGACCTGCACCAGCTTCCTTCCGGATGGTATTCCCTCCTGGTCCATGACGAGCAGGGTCGCACCCTTGCGAGGCGGCAGGTGATCCTGCAGGATTAGGGAAGAGTGAGAATAGCCTGTTCCCGGATCAGGGTCTTTGCCTGGTTCGAATCTTGTGGACATAGGCATCGACCTGATGCCTGTCGGCCATGAGTCGGGCATGCTCCGCAGCCTCCTGGTATTGGCGATAGGCCCCTACCCCGACGGCATAGACCTCCTTCTTGCCTTTGAAGAACAGGATCTCTGCCCGTTCAAACCCGCACTTCTTGATCCTGTTCAGGTGTTGCTTCGCCCTTTTCTTGCTGGAAAAACTTCCTGCCAGAACCAGGTATGGACCATCGACGACCGGGTGTCCCGGATCATTGGTGAAGAGCGTCTTGAACAGGGTACTACTGGAGTCTGAAAAAGAGAATTGAGGCTCCAGCGCCAGGGCCTCGGCTTCGGAGAATTGATGGGCTTCATCATTCCATTGCTGGATCTGCTCCATCCCCCGGTATATCAGGTGGGATGTCGCAAAAAAACCGATAATGACAGCAATGAAAAGGAAGACGGAACGATACCGAGAGGTCATGGGATTGGGATATGAATAGAGGATAACGGCAAAAGGCCGTTGAATGTTATCAGGAATTCACCATCAGAAGGAATTCTTCCACATCATCGACTCCACCGGCTTGTCGGTCCGGGTATTGTACTTGGCAGAGGGCTTTTTGTTGTAAAAATTCTCGATCTCGCCTTCCACGGCAAAATAGATCAATTGCCCGATCGGCATTCCCGCATACACGCGCACCGGTAATGTACAAGAGATCTCCAGTGTCCATGTATTGCAAAACCCTACATCGCCCTTACCCGCGGTAGCATGGATATCGATCCCCAGACGGCCGACGCTGGATTTTCCCTCCAGAAAGGGCACGGCAGAATGAGATTCCGTGTATTCTTCTGTCACCCCGAGGTATAACTGGCCGGGCTGCAGTACAAAGCCCTCTTCCGGGATCTCCAGGTATTCGATCGCGTTGTGCTTGCGGGCATCCAGGACCGCATCCCTATATACAGCCAGCCAGCGTCCGAGGTGTACATCATAACTGTTGGTCCCCAGGTGTGCCCGGTCATACGGTTCAATAACGATCTCGCCTTCAGCGATCGCCTTGAGGATCTTTTTATCGGATAGGATCATACGCGGATTGAATTGGGGCGTAAAGGTACTTTTCGAAGGGCAAACCCAGAGAATTCGGTCAACTGTTTCTCAAATTCTCTAGACAAATCACATTGGCTCCGGGTCTCACGGTCGTGATACACCACTCAGTCACTTAGAGTAGGATAGCGGTTAGATAGCAAGCAGACCAGAGAGTCGAAAGGATTGACCAAAGTAAAAGATAGGACACTAAGCAATCCTGGATCAATCATTCTCCTCGTCACTTCGTCATGAATTCACCACAGAGGACACGAAGTTTCACAGAGTGTCACCGTCACAAAGTCTCACGGTCATGATGCACCATTCAGAGATCCAAGGTTTCTCACCAAGGCGCAAAGGGATTCTGGTTGAGTTGTTTTCTCTCCGTCTCTTCGTCCCTGTTTCTCAAAGTCTTTCTTTCACCACTGAGTCACTCAGGGGGATTTATCGGTGAAATACAAATTCTACCAGAGAGATCGAGGGTATTCTGAAGTTGCGGATAGTCCACTAAGAGAACCAAGGTATCTCTGCGTCCTTAAACAATGACTATTCGAAAATGCATTCTAAACGTTTATGCAGAATGCCCAACAGATCGACCTCTTCCCTTTGCGACATAGCGCCTTTGCGTGAACCTTCGTGGCTTGCGTCGGGCCACTAAGAGATCCAAGGTTCCTCGCCAAGGCGCAAAGGGATTCTGGTTGAGTTGTATTCACTCCGTCTCTTCGTCCCTCCTTCTCAAAGTCTTTTTTTCACCACAGAGGACACGATGTTTCACAGAGTCTCACCGTCACACGGTAACACGGTCTTGATGCACCACTGTGGGCACAGCGTTTCACAATGCAGAAATATCGTTTATTGGTTTATTCGTTCAGTGGGATACACTTTCGCGTGTACCATCGCTCGCTCCGAGTATTCGGGGGCGCAAAGAGCTTCTGATTGACTGATTCACCTCTCCGTCTCAATGTCTTTTTCTCGCACAAACAAATGAGGGTCACTGGCATTTAAAATAAGAAAAACATAAATTGACCCTGCAATGATGATCTACTCTCCATACAGCGTTTGTTATACCTATTGGCTCCAGGGGGAAGTCCGGAGGTCAGTTATGCGATAGGGAGATCATCAACGCATCAGACATTGGGCCCGGCTTCTCACGAAATCGGGCTTTTTTTTTATGCCTATGACCCAGCCATGAACCAACACTTTGACCAGTACTCTCCGCGGGATCACCAGACCTGGGGTACGCTCTTTACCCGCCAGACCCTCAATCTGCAGGACAAGGCCTGCCGGCATTATCTGGATTGCCTGGAGACATTGACTCCCGACCTGCAAGCCCGACAGATCCCCCGATTCACCGGGCTGGACCAGCGACTGAAGGAGGCTACCGGATGGTCGATCGAGGTGGTACCGGGACTGATCCCTGTCGGTGAGTTCTTTGATCTCCTGTCCAGGCGCCGATTCTGTTCATCCACCTGGATTCGCAGCCCCAAACAACTGGACTACCTGGAAGAGCCGGACATGTTCCATGATATCTATGGCCATGTCCCCCTGCTGATGCATTCGGAGTATGCCCGTTTCATGGAGCGATTCGGACAGATCGGCAAGGCCTTTGCCGGCCATCCTGAAGCGGAATCACAGCTGGAGCGACTGTACTGGTTCACCATCGAATTCGGATTGATCCTCGAAGATGGAGCCCCGAAAATCCTGGGCGCAGGTATTCTCTCCAGTTATGGTGAAAGCGTGCAGATCTTCAACAGCCCGATCGAGGTAAGACCGTTTCACATTGATGAGGTACTTAGTCACTCCTTTCGCAAGGACGTCATGCAAACCACCTATTATGCCCTGGAATCCATTGACCAGCTGGCCGACAGCCTGGACCGCGTGGAACAGCGCCTGGCACTGGTTTGCGCCGCCGTTTGAGCCCGGCTATACCGCATTCCAGAAGCAGAGGGTCCGGTCGTCCGATGCCGAAATGAGCTGATACCCGTTGGCGGTCCAGTGCAGCGCGTTGACCGAATGTCGATGTCCCTGGTCACGCACCGTATCCAGGGATTGTATCAGCTGACCGGTGGCCGCATCCCAGATGCGGATCCGTTTATCCCGGCTGGCAGTGGCCAGCAGTTGACCATCCGGTGATAGTGCCACTGCGTTGATGGTATACAGATGAGCTGCCTCCTGCATTTCCTGGATCGGATTTCCCTGCTCATCCCATCGGCGAAGCCATGCATCTCGTCCACCGCTCCACAACTGATCACCGCTGGGTGTATACTGCAGTGAAAAAACCGATGGCTTGTGCGCCTCCTCGATCCGGTGGAGAAGGGTCATCCGCAGGGGATCGATGAAACAGATGGATCCATCGCTGCAGCCGGCGGCCAGCCTGTCTCCAGACGGATGCATGGTCAGGCAGCGCACCGCTGCATGACTGATCTGCAGGGATTCATCGGCGCGCCGTTGAGGCCTGGACCAGCGGGTGACCAGCCCGTCACCACCGCCGCTGAAGACCATCTCCTCATGGCGGGTAAAGGCATATGTGCCCTTCCGGTGATGGAGAATATGCCGACTGGCATCGGGATCCTGCAGGTCGATCCAGTGTACACCACCGCTCATATCGCCAGCCAGGACCACGTGGTGGTCGGGAAAGGAATGGATGGCAAAGACATGTTGATCCACGCGGGCGATCAGTCGGCCGGGGTCGGGGTTCGCCAGGTCCCATGAAACGATCCACCCATCGCTGCCAGAGGACAGCACAGTGCTGCTTTCAATGCCTGGAGCCAGCGCATAAAGAGCCCCTTCATGGCCGGTGAGCCGATGGGTCAATTGGAAACGGGGAGGGGATGTGGCCATACCAGGGTAAAACGACAAAAGAGTGTACATGGTTGACCGAACGACCTATTCTCTCCTGCAGGTCTCTTCAGATTTCGTCAAATGCAGAATTCTTCCTTTCTTCAACCCGCTATGCCACTTCGCTTTGCCCGACAGCTACCGCAGACCGCCCTTCTGGGGGTCTGGTCCATCAAGGAGACCCATGACTGGTTCTCTGCACGACTGCAGCTGGCATCCGAAGAACAGGAAGAGCTGGACAACCTGCCGGAGCGCAGCCGTCTGGACTGGATGGCCACGCGCTACCTGATCCACCTGTTCACCGGCTCCTCCAAACGGGTGCCCGGAGCGAAGGATGTCTTTGGCCGGCCTTTTCATCCGGGTACAGAATATCACCTGTCACTCAGCCATACCCGGGGCTATGCGGCAGCTATTCTCTCCCCGGTTGCGACCGGGATTGATATCCAGATCTGGGACCACCGCATGCATCGGGTCGCCCACAAGTTTGTCAATGAAGAAGAACAGGCCTGGATCGAAGGACCCCATCAGAATGCTTACCAACATGTGCTGTGGGGCGCCAAGGAATCCCTGTACAAGGCCCATGGCCGCCGGCAGCTCAACTTCCTCACCAACCTCCATTGTGAGGCCTTTACCTATCAACCCAATGGCGGCACGACAGAGGCATTTATCAGCCTGCCCTCCGGAATGACCCGGGTGTTTGACCTCTATTACCTCCCCACTGCCGAGACCATGTTGGTCTACGTGGTGGAGAAGGAAGGCTGACCGGAGGTCGCGGGAAGTCCATCACATTTCAGCTATTTTTACACGATGAAGCGCATACTCGTTCTCTTGACCATCCTGGTATTGATCCAGTCCTGCCAGCAACCTGCCCCCGCCCCTGCCGAGGATGGCATCCTTCCAGTAGATTTTCAGGTGTTCTACGAGCTGTTTCACCGGGACAGCCTGTTTCAGATGGAGCATATCCGCTTTCCCCTGGAAGGATTGCCGGATTATGCCGACAGTCTGACCATCGCCGCAGGACAGTATTTCTGGGAGGCTGAGGAATGGGTGATCCATCAACAACAACTGCTGGACGATCCTGAATTCACCCGGGAAGTTTCCATGTTTGGCGACTTTGTGGTGCGTGAACGATTTGTCCACAAGGAACGGCCCCTCCTCACGGAACGACGCTTTTCAAAGGAGGGAGATGATTGGTTTCTGATCTATTACGCCGGCCTGAATACCTTCCACCGGCTGTAATCCCTACCAGTAGCGGCCCGGCACCAGGAATTTGCGCACATAATCCTGGACACCCTCCTCAAGTGGCGTGAAGGGACGATCGTATCCGGCAGCGATCAGCTTGCTCATATTCGCTTCTGTAAAGTACTGGTAGGTATCCCGGATATCTTCCGGTGTATCGATAAAGCTGATGGATGGTGTGCGGTCGAGTGCCTCAAAGGTCTGGGTAGCCAGATCCAGGAACGTACGAGCCTTTCCCGTGCCGAGGTTGTACAATCCGGAGTCCGGCTTTGTGGTCATGAGGAAAAGGAGCACCTCCACGACATCCTTGATGTAGACGAAGTCCCGGCGTTGCTCACCGTCTTTGACATCTTCCCGGTGCGAGCGAAAAAGTTTCATCTCTCCGGTATTCCGGATCTGGTGAAAGGTGTGAAAGATGACGGAGGCCATGCGGCCCTTGTGATATTCATTCGGACCATAGACATTGAAGAAT